>CAJKEB010000057.1 GCA_905198865.1 uncultured Eubacteriales bacterium | reverse complement strand
TATGTCAATAGAAAAATTGAATAAAATGCAAAAAATAATAATTTTATAATATTTATAATATAATAGTAGAAAAATGAGTTAAGAAACCTGATTATAAAAAATTTGAAATTTTTTCAAAAAAAGACTTGACAAACAAAAAAAGTGTGCTATACTATAAAACATAGTAAACCTATAGGAAATATAAATAAAAGGAGTGTTTATATGTTAAGTATAAATTCTGAATTAATTATATGGGGGCGAATGTGTCGCTGAAAATTATACGTTTCCGCATGCAAATTGAGGCGGGGCGGTATATAGCAGCACATCTAAGGTATACTAATGACTTTTGAAACAATATTACAAAACACATAAATATAACATACAAACCTTTCAGCTTTGGTCACAGAAAAGAGGTAATTTTAAATGGCAAATAAAGATTGGAAATTTGAAACAAAACAATTACATATAGGACAGGAGCAGGCAGACCCGGTTACCGATTCAAGAGCTGTTCCGATTTATGCGACCACATCATATGTATTCCACGATTCACAGCATGCGGCTGACCGTTTCGGTCTCCGCGACGCAGGCAATATTTACGGCAGACTTACAAACCCGACCCAAGATATTTTTGAGCAGAGAATTGCGGCGCTTGAGGGCGGTGCAGGCGCACTGGCAGTTGCGTCAGGCGCAGCTGCCATAACCTACACGTTCCAGGCGCTTGCCAAGGCAGGCGAACATATTGTTGCGTCAAAGACGATTTACGGCGGAACATATAACCTGCTTGAGCATACGCTGCCGGAGTACGGAATTACAACAACTTTTGTTAACCCTGAGGTTGAGGGCGCATTCGAAGCGGCAATTCGGGATAACACTAAGGCGATTTTTATTGAGACGCTCGGTAATCCGAATTCAAACTTAATCGATATCGAGAAGGTTGCCAAGATAGCACATGACCATAAGATTCCGCTCGTAGTTGACTCGACTTTTGCTACACCGTATCTTATCAGACCGATTGAATACGGTGCAGACATCGTTGTTCACAGCGCAACGAAATTCATCGGCGGTCACGGTACTGCGATCGGCGGTGTAATCGTTGACAGCGGTAATTTTGACTGGGAGGCTTCGGGCAAGTTCCCGGCATTCGTTGAACCGAATCCGTCATATCACGGCGTAAGCTTCACAAAGGCGGTTGGTCCGGTTGCTTTCGTAACGTATATCAGAGCAATACTGCTTCGTGATACAGGCGCAACTCTCTCTCCGTTCCATGCGTTCCTGTTCCTTCAGGGGCTTGAAACACTTTCGCTCAGAGTTGAGCGTCACTCGGAGAATGCGCTTAAGATAGTTGAATACTTAAATAACCATCCGCAGGTTGAAGCGGTGCATCATCCGTCACTTCCGACAGAGCCGAGCCACGAGCTCTATAAGAAGTATCTGCCAAATGGCGGCGGTTCTATATTCACCTTTGAAATCAAGGGCGGAGTTGAAGAAGCACACAAGTTCATTGATAATCTTGAGATATTCTCATTGCTTGCAAACGTTGCGGACTCAAAATCACTTGTTATTCATCCGGCAACAACAACACATTCTCAGTGCAACGAACAGGAGCTTGAGGAACAGGGTATCAAGCCGAATACAATAAGGCTTTCAATCGGCACGGAAAATATTGATGATTTAATCGCTGCACTTGATAACGCTTTTGCGGTTGTTAAATAATATATTTTAGAGAGTATTTTAGAAAGAAGGAATAAAAATGTCAAAAATTTACAGGAAAATCACTGACCTTATCGGAAAAACTCCGATTTTGGAGCTTGAGAATTATGAAAAGGCAAATGAGCTTCAGGCGACAATCCTTGCAAAGCTCGAATACTTCAATCCTGCCGGCTCGGTAAAGGACAGAATTGCAAAGGCAATGATTGACGAAGCAGAGGAGCAAGGAAAGCTCAAGCCGGGCGCAGTGATTATTGAGCCTACATCGGGTAATACCGGTATTGGTCTCGCTTCTGTTGCCGCTTCACGCGGATACAGAATTATTATCACAATGCCTGAGACGATGAGTATTGAAAGACGTAATCTGTTAAAGGCATACGGCGCTGAGCTTGTACTTACAGACGGCGCAAAAGGAATGAAGGGTGCGATTGCAAAAGCGGATGAACTCGCAAAAGAGATCCCCGGCAGCTTTATCCCGAGCCAGTTCACCAATCCGGCAAATCCTGAGTATCACAGGGCAACAACAGGCCCCGAAATCTGGGAGGATACCGACGGAAAGGTTGACATATTTGTTGCGGGCGTCGGTACCGGCGGTACAGTTTCCGGTGTTGGCGAATACTTAAAGTCAAAGAATCCGGACGTGAAAATTGTTGCTGTTGAGCCGGCTGATTCACCGGTATTGTCAGAAGGTAAATCCGGCCCGCATAAGATACAGGGTATTGGCGCAGGATTTATTCCCGATACGCTGAATACCGAAATATATGACGAAATAATAACTGTTAAAAACGAAGACGCGTTCAAAACAGGAAAGGCTGTCGCACATAATGAGGGCGTACTGGTTGGTATTTCTTCAGGCGCAGCAGTCTGGGCTGCAACTCAGCTTGCTAACCGTCCGGAGAATAAGGGCAAGACTATCGTTGCTCTGCTCCCCGACACAGGCGAACGCTATCTTTCGACTCCTATGTTTGATTAATTTAAATTAAATAGCTCGTTTTTGCGGCACTGTCGATTTGTATTGGCAGTGCCGTATTTTTTTGTGTTGACAAACATTGTGTGTAATGTTATACTGAATATAATTTTAAAAGAATTGATTTGCCGATATTGTCGGATTTTGCTTGTTTTTCGGCAAAATTACAGTTGTTTGTTATGTCAAAAATATAATATGCTATGGAATATAAGTGCATATTTGACTTTATTCGGTGTTGGCGGTAACGCGCTTGTTTTGGTCACATTTGTCACAAAGGAGAATAAAAATGGAGAATATTTTAGACGGAAGAATTAAAGAGGTTGCTGAACGCATTAAGACGCTCAGGGAAATTGTCGGACTTTCAGAGGAGGAGCTTGCTGAAAAGACTTCGGTATCTTTAGACACTTACAAGGAAATCGAAGAGGGCAGAAGTGATTTCAGCTTTTCATTCATATGCCTGTGCGCAAGGGCGCTCAGTGTCGATGTGACAGATTTGCTTGACGGACAGAGTGCAACGCTTTCGGGTTATGAACTCACCCGTGCGGGCGAGGGCATGAAGATTGTCAGACGTAAGGAGTTTGAATATAATAATCTTGCGTCTTTGTTCAAGCACAGAATTGCCGAGCCTTTTCTGGTTACAGCTCCTTATTCAGAGGCAGAGCAGGGCAGTAAAATTAAGCTTGCGCAGCATGAAGGTCAGGAGCTTGATATCGTTTTAAGCGGCAGCCTTAAAATTCAGATTGGAAACAATATAGAAGTCTTAAATGCCGGTGACAGTATATATTATGACAGTAAGAATCCGCACGGTATGATTGCTGTCGGCGGCGAGGAGTGTAAGTTCTATGCAATTGTTCTGACTCCGAACGGCAAAGAGACCGATTACATTGAAGACGCTGCTGTTATTCCCGAGAAGCCTCTGCCGGTTCGTGAGGACAAAGGCGGCAGAATATATGATAAGTTTGTCAGGACTACTGTTGATGAGAACGGAATCATTAATTCGATTAAGTTTATCGATGAGGACAAGTTCAATTTCGCGTTTGATATTGTAGACGCACTTGCCGAAAAATACCCTGACAAGCTTGCAATGCTTCATCTGTCGAGAGAGAAAGAGGAAAGACGCTTCACATTTGGTGATATGAAGAGGTACTCGTCAATGACTGCAAACTACTTTAAGTCTTTAGGTATAGGCAAGGGCGATAAAGTAATGCTTGTGCTCAAGCGTCATTATCAGTTCTGGTTCTCTATTTTGGCTCTGCACAAGATTGGCGCAGTGGTTATTCCTGCGACAAACCTGCTTGTTGAGCATGACTTTGACTACAGATTCAAGGCGGCGGGCGTTAAAGCCATTGTATGTACAGCTGACGGAGATACAGCTCATCAGGCAGAGCTCGGTGAGAAAAACTGTGATTTCGATGTGCTTAAGATTATGGTCGGCGGAAAGAGAGACGGTTGGCTTGACTTTGACGAGGATATCAAGAAGTTCAGCGATGTGTTTGTTCGCCCGACTAATCCCGATGAGACTGCATGCGGCAATGAAACAATGCTGATGTATTTTACTTCGGGTACTACAGGGTATCCTAAGATTGCGGTACACAGCCACAAGTATCCGCTCGGACATTTTATCACTGCAAAGTTTTGGCATAATGTAAATCCTGACGGAATACACTTTACTATCTCCGACACGGGCTGGGGCAAAGCACTCTGGGGCAAGCTGTACGGTCAATGGATGTGTGAGGGCGCAATCTTCACATATGATTTTGATAAGTTTGACGCGCATGACATATTACCGCTGTTCAAAAAGTACAATATTACAACCTTCTGTGCGCCGCCGACAATGTTCAGATTTTTCATTAAAGAGGATCTGGCAAAGTATGACCTGTCATCTCTTGAGTATGCAACAGTTGCAGGCGAAGCACTTAATCCGGAGGTTTATCAGCAATTCTATAAGCATACGGGAATAAAGCTTATGGAGGGCTTCGGTCAAACCGAAACAACTCTTGTCGTAGGAAACTTTATCGGTATGACGCCAAAGCCCGGTTCTATGGGCAAACCCAGTCCGCTTTACGATGTTCAAATCGTTTTGCCGGACGGCAAGCCTGCGGGAGTCGGTGAAGTAGGCGAAATTGTTATAAATACCAAAAACGGCGCTCCGTGCGGTTTGTATAAGGAATACTACAGAGATGAAAAGCTCACGCGCGAGGCGTGGCACGACGATGTATATCATTCGGGTGACACCGCTTGGCGTGATGAGGACGGGTATTATTGGTATGTCGGACGAACAGATGATGTCATCAAGTCATCAGGTTACCGTATCGGACCGTTCGAGATTGAAAGCGTTATTATGGAGCTGCCTTATGTTCTTGAATGTGCCATTACTCCGGCACCCGACCCAATCAGAGGTCAGGTAGTTAAGGCAACTATTGTTCTTGTAAAGGGTATGGAGGGCAGTGAGGAGCTTAAAAAGGATGTTCAGAATTATGTCAAGAAGCATACTGCGCCTTACAAATACCCCAGAATTGTCGAGTTTGTTGACGAGCTTCCAAAGACAATCAGCGGTAAGATACGCCGTGTAGAAATCAGAGATAACGATATGAAATAGCAGACGTGTTGTACTTTCGTTTGGACTGAAGAGTTATAAAAACGGGAACTTTTTCGTTATTTAAAGCGTCTGATATGATAAGTATGTTATAATATAATTTATAAAGGTGATTAACTATGAAACGATTGATAGGTATTGTTTTAACATTTTCGGTGCTGCTTTGCACTTTGCCGTGTATAACGTTAACTTGCAGTGCGGCTTCGCCGATAAAGAATATTTATGTCAACGGAAAGGCTCTGGAATTCAGCGACGCCGAAAGACCGTTTATACAGAACGACAGAACCATGGTTCCGCTCAGAGCCATATCTGAAGCGCTCGGCGCAACGGTTTACTGGTTTAATTCCGATAAGAAAATTCAGATTGTAAGATATGATACTACATTAAGGCTGTTCATAGGTTTGCCCGATATGGATATTTGGAAGCCTGAAAGCAGCAGCATGAAAATGGTTCAAAAAATTCAGCTTGACGCTCCGGCCTTTCAGGGCGATGAGAGCCGCGACTACAGAACATTTGTTCCGCTGCGTGCTATCGCTGAAGCGTACAATGCGGATGTAAACGCCAAGTTCGATGAGAATGACACCTCTGAGATAGACAGGGCTATGAATGTTTATATCCTTGATGATTATGACGAATCCAAAGAGAACGTCGTTTCTATTGCAGAACTGTACGATACAAACGAAATCAGCAATTCCACTTTGATTTCAACCGAGGGCATTATTTCAAAAATAGGTTCGACATACTACCTCCAGGATGAGAACGAACCGTTTAAGATGATTACGTTCACGGAAATTCCGGAGGTTGAGAACTTCTGGACTCAGCAGCTCGGAGTAAAGGACAATAATCCAGTCGGCGCCAAGGTTAAGGTTACCGGTATGGTAAAGCTTGACGGCGATACGTATTCCATGCCGCTGACCCGTGCGATTACCGGACTGAGAGTGATTGAAGATTAGGATTTAGATTCAAAAAAGACCACAGACATGTGAAGTGCTCCCTGTCAAGTAGACAGACGAAAAAACAAAAATATTTAGTTTGAGTGAAATCCACCCTGCTGAGCAGCAGGGTGGATTTTTTTACGCCGCAAAAGCAGATTGGTATTCCATCGGTGTCATACAATGAAGTCGTAATTGGTATCTCTTTGTATTGTAAAAATGTATGTAATTTTCAATTGCTTATGTCAGTTCCCATTTGCCGTTTTTGTTTTTTAAAATAAAATATACAAAAAACTATTGACAAGATGAAATATATAACATATAATAAAAACAGATGTTGCAAAACATATATTACACAACAAGTGTTTTAGAAAGGAAGTGTAGAGAATGCCGCCGAAAGCAAAGTTTACAAAAGAGGAAATTGTGACCGCTGCACTGAGCATCGCAAGGGGAAGGGGAATTGAGGCAGTGACCGCAAGAGAGCTTGGCGCTGCGCTCGGTACGTCTGCCCGTCCGATATTTACTGTGTTTAAGAGTATGCAGGAGGTTCAGAGTGAGGTGAGGAAAGCAGCAATGAAGCTGTTTGAGGAATATGCAAACGAAGCACTAAGCTATACGCCGGCATTTAAGGCGGTTGGTGTACAGATGATTAAGTTTGCGATGGAGGAACCTAAATTGTTCCGGCTGCTGTATATGCAGGAAAGCAGCGAAGGAATGAGTTTTGATGATCATATGAAGTATCTGGGCAGTACGGTTGACGTTTGTCTTGAAATGATTCAGAGAGATTATGAAATCACACCGGATGAAGCACGGATTTTGTTCCGGCAGGTGTGGATTTTCACCTTTGGTATTTGCGTCCTGTGTGCAGCAAAGACATGTTACTTTACTAACGAGGAAATTACAGAAATGTTAAGCCGTGAATTTACGAGTATGCTTATGCTGATTAAGTCAGGTAAATTGGATTCGTGCAAAACAGTATTGAAGCAAAACAAAGAATAGGCAAAGGGGCAGTGGAAAGTGGCAACGAGCAAAGAGTTTTTAAATTTTATTTTAGAGCAGCTGAGCGGTCTTGAGGAGATAACACACAGGCAGATGATGGGTGAATACATAATATATTACCGTGGCAAAATCGCCGCTTATATCTGCGATGACAGACTGCTTGTAAAGCCTGTCGAAGCGGCAAAGTTATTAATGCCGTCGGCACATTTTGAATTGCCGTATGAGGGGGCAAAGGAAATGCTGCTGGTTGAAGATATTGATGACAGGGAGTTTCTGACACAGCTGTTTGAGGCGATGTATGATGAACTGCCGAAGCCAAAACAAAAAAAGAAAACAATAAATAATAAATAAAAACGGAGGTATGTAAAGTGAGAAGAAAAAATGTAATTTGGGGATTGCTGATTATCGCAGTCGGAGTTATATTCGGGCTTAAGGCTTTTGGACTTTTAGATGTGGAAATTTTCTTTGATGGCTGGTGGACGTTGTTTATAATAGTTCCGTGCGTTATCGGACTGTTCACCGACAGTGACAAAATAGGAAGCATAATCGGAATATTGGTGGGTGTTATTCTGCTTCTGGCATGTCAGGGCTTATTCAGCTTTGAACTTTTATGGAAATTGGCAGTGCCGGCTATTATTATTCTTATAGGTATCAAAATGATATTCAAAGGAACGTTTCATAACGACTCCGCAAAGCGGATTAAGGAAATAACCGGAGACGGTATTCCTTTGAAAAAGTGCTGTGCAACCTTTACGGGTCAGAATGTGGATTTTACAAACGAGGTTTTTGACGGAGCGGAGTTTACCGCTGTGTTCGGGGGAATTAAATGTGATTTAAGAAACGCGGTTATTGAAAAGGATACGGTAATCAATGTATGCTGTATTTTCGGCGGTGTGGAAATATTTGCCCCGGACAATGTAAATGTCAAAGTTTGCTCAAACTCTGTATTCGGAGGAATAGATGATAAGCATAAGAAAAGCACAGAGAATGCTGTAACACTTTACATAAACGGAACGTGCATATTTGGAGGTGTGGAGATAAAATGACAAATTTACAAAAAGTAATAAAGTATCTGGCGCTAGCCTTTAAATAGAAGATTAGTAATGTGATTTTACGGAGGGGATTAAAAATGAATTACTTAAAGAAGGCTTCATGGGCGCTTAATTATCTGGTTTCTGTACGGAATAAGGATAGTAATAAATGCGGCAATCTTTTCATCTAATACAGCGAGTATAGAGCTGCATAAGAAATGCGGCTTCAGAGAAATAGGGTACAGAGAACATATTGCAAAGGACTGTTTTGGTCAGTGGCAGTCTACTACTATTATGGAGCACAGAAATGGAATTAAGTAAGAATTATAAGAAATCAGACAGAAGCTATAAGCCGGAAAGGTGAAACTATGAAAAGACGATTGATTATTTATGATATGCCGAACGAAACTCCGATGGCGGGAAACGGTGATATTCTGTTTTCAGCCAGTCCCATGGTCAAGCCATGCCTGGGCTGCTTCGGGTGCTGGATAAAGACGCCGGGTAAATGTGTCGTAAGCGACAGATGCTCTGATATTCCGGCTTATATCGCGGAATGTGATGAGCTAATGTACATAAGTCCGATTGTTTACGGCGGATATTCCGAAAACATCAAGGCGGTAATAGACCGATCGATACCGTATGTTCTGCCGTATTTCCGGATTGTGAACGGCGAGATGCACCATAAGCTGCGGTATAAGCATCAGTTTAAGCTGACTGCATGTTTTTACGGCGAATGTGACAATGAGGAAAGACAGCTTGCGCAGAGTCTTGTAAAGGCTAACGCGGTGAATTTCGGGGCAGAAAGCAGTGATGTGAGGTTTTATGACACGGCTTATGATATAATCAGAGAATTGGAGAGTGAGGCTGAATGAATGTATTAATGCTTTGCGGCAGTCCGCACGACGAGGGCGGCAACTCCACGTATTTTTTGGAGGGCTTAAACGGGAAGCTGGGTGGAAAGGCTAAGATTTATAACACAATTAAATCTCCGCAGATATCGGAATCCGCTTTTCTGAGCGCGCTCAGAAACGGCGAAAATATAGTGTTTTCATTTCCGCTGTATGCCGATTCGCTACCGGCGTACTTTCTGGGTTTTTTAAGACGGCTTAAAAAAGCGGCGGGGGGTATAAAGTCTGAGAGCCGTGTGTATGTGATTGTGAACAATGGGTTTTATGATTCGGCTCAGAACAATATCGCAGTAAAAATCATGTGGAAATGGTGCGATAAGTGCGGATTGAAAAAGGGAAGCGCTCTGACAATAGGCGGCGGAGGAATGGCGCAGGCGGCGCCTATTGGTAAAGGACCTATGGCAAAGGTTGGAGCGGCTTTGGAACAAATGGCGGAGGATATACAAAACAGTCGCTCAGGCGGCACGGCTTTTGTTGAACCGGCGTTTCCGCGGTTTATGTATAAATTTGCCGGAAACATTGGTTTTGCAATGCAGGGTAAGAAAAACGGGTTGAGCAAAACACAAATCAAGAGGCCAGTAAAATGATTAATAAAGGATTAAGCTCAAATGCTCTAAAGTTTATTGCGATAATTGCAATGACCATAGACCATGTGATATGCGTGACATTTCCCAACTATCCAACTGACTGGTGGATTGTGGCGCTGCATATGATTGGCAGAATTACAGCGCCGATTATGTGGTTTTTCGTAGCAGAGGGCTATCATTATACACATAATCTGAAAAAGTACATAGTAAGGCTGTTTATATTCGCAGTGATTTCGCATTTTGCCTATAACTTTGCGTTTGGAATACCGTTCATTCCGTTCAGAACCTCAGTGTTTAACCAGACAAGCGTAATTTGGTCGCTTGCATGGGGACTTGTGGCTTTGGTAATCAGTGATAGTGTGCGGCTTAAACAGTGGCAGAAAACAGTTTTGATAATTATAATCTGTACTGTGACCTTCTGCTCTGACTGGAGCTGTATCGCCGTGCTCGCAATAGTGGGAATCGGCTCGCACCGCGGCGACTTCAAAAGGCAGATGACGGAAATGATGATGTATGTGTTCTTCTATGCGCTGATATATTTCATTTTTATAAATAAAATCTACGGAATAATCCAGCTTTTTGTCGCACTGTCAATACCGCTGTTAAAGTCGTATAACGGCGAGCGCGGAAGCTGGAAAGGCATGAAATGGTTTTTCTACTTCTATTACCCCGCACATCTTGTGTTATGCGGTATTATAAGGATTTTACTTTATGGAAATATCGGCGTAATGATTGGCGGTTAAATATGTGTTTTTTAAAATTAAATCCGAAAGGCGGAATTATAATATGAAATTCAAAAATACTCTGCTTTCAGTGGCAGATATAAAAGAAAGCATAATTGCGGCAAAAAAAGGTTTTGAGGAGAGTTTTTCCGCCGGGGATTTTTATAATAAGCAGACGCAGGATGAGCGGCATTTGAAAGCGATTCTTGATTTTCTGCCGATTAAGCCCGGTATGAAAATATTGGATTTGGGCACCGGAAGCGGATATTTGTCTTTTCCTGTTGCGAAGTGTTGCCCCGATGCAGAAATAGTCGGACTGGATATTGTCGATAAAGCGCTGGAGGTCAATCGTGCAAAGGCGAAGGAAGAAAATATCAGAAATCTGAGCTTTGTTAACTATGACGGTATGGATTTCCCGTTTGCAGACGGAGCTTTTGATATGGTTATAACACGCTACGCTCTGCATCATTTCTCGAAAATCAACGATACCCTCCGTGAAATAAGCAGAGTTTTAAAGCCGCACGGAAAACTCTTTCTGTCCGACCCTGCACCTAATGATAATGATGATGAGCGGTTTGTGGACGCGTATATGCAACTCAAAAAGGACGGACATATCAAGTTCTACACAAAAAATGAATGGATATGTATATGCGGAAAATGCGGACTTGAATTGACAAAATCCTTTGACAGTCATATACGATTTCCAAAGAAAAAAGATACTGCCTATGGGTTTGACGAATTGCTGAAGAAGTATGATAAGAGTATTATTGACAGCTACGAGCTTGAAATTTTAGGCAATGAGATATATGTGACGGAACAAGTCAATAATCTGTTGTTTTGTAAGCAATGTAAATTATAGTTTGACGATCACAAACCTTTTAGGAAAAGGTTTTAAATCCAAATTGGTAAACCGCAATTCGGCGGTTTAATGCAAGC
>CAJKEB010000056.1 GCA_905198865.1 uncultured Eubacteriales bacterium | reverse complement strand
AGCGGAGCTGACGGAGAGGGCTTCGCGCGTCAAACTATAATTTATCTCAGCAGCAGGTTATACAAGGTCGGTTTAAAGCTGAATTCCTGCATCAGGGCTTCGGCTTTTTGTCTTGCAGCCTCACGTTTTGCCTTAGGCGTGTTTCGTTTTACCGCGCGTATAAGCAGGTTTTTAGGCGAATGTTCAAAATCCACAAACTCGAGCATTTGCACGGAATATCCGGCGCTCTCAAGCAGCTTGCCCCTGATTGCGTCTGTTGCGAGCGCCGAAAACCGCTCCTTTATCAGGCCGTAATCCGTCAGCGCGGAAAAATTATCAGTAGCTATCTGCGAGTTCAGCTCATGCTGACAGCAGGGAACTGACACTATTGTTTTGGCTCCCCACAAAACCGCATTATACAGCGCAAAGTCCGTTGCCGTATCACACGCGTGAAGCGTTATGACCATATCCGGTCTAACCTCTGAAGCGTAGCCGTTTATATCTCCCACCTCAAACCTAAGTCCGCTGTAGCCGTATTTTTCGGCAAGGTTATTACACTTTTCAATCACGTCTGCCTTTAAATCAAGACCGGTTATATTTGCCGTTTTGCCCTTTATCTCTGTCAGGTAATAATACAGGATAAAAGTCAGGTACGACTTTCCGCAGCCGAAGTCAAGAATATTAATTGTCTCTGAAGCTCCGGCGGCTGAATCTATCACATCGTCAACTATCTCAACGAAGCGGTTAATCTGCTTATACTTGTCGTACATGGCACTTACTATATGTCCGTCCTTTGTGAAAACGCCGAGATCAACAAGCGGCGGGATATTCTCGTTTTCCTTTAAGATATACTTCTTCTTTCTGTTGTTTGAGCCAACCGACTTCGGCGCTTTTGAATTTTCAGCAATGCGCTTCTTTATCAGGCTTTCCTTGCCCTTTTTTGACACCTTTATCATATACGACGCAGACTCGCCCCATGCGTCAAGCTGTCGGTAACCGCTGTTCATTATCCCTTCTATTATATCGGGCGCGGCGCTTAAATCAACATTCTCATGAAAAACCTGCTTGTCGGTAAACCTTTCAATCTGGTATTTCTCCGCACCGCCTATGCTTTTAAGCGTCAGCACTATCTTCTTAAATTCTGCGGATTTGGATTTTGGGTTGCTTATGACCGCCTTTAAAATCCTGTCCGCAAACACGGTCTTTATATACTCCATATCGTTGTCATCTCCTCACAAATCAAATCACAAAGCCGCCGTTTGAGCCTATTATCTGACCTGTTATAAAGTTTGCGGCGTCGCTTGCGAGAAAATAAGCCAGCTCGGCTATGTCCTCCGGTCTGCCGATGCGCATCAGGGGTGTTTCATCGCAGAGCTCCGCCATTACGTCCGGTGAAAGCGAGCGGTTCATGTCCGTATCGATTACTCCGGGCGCTATACAGTTGACGCGGATATTTGACGGACCGAGCTCTTTGGCAAGCGCCTTTGTAAGTCCGATAAGCCCCGCCTTGGACGCGCTGTATGCTGTCTCGCACGAGCTTCCGACCTGACCCCACATAGACGAGATATTTATCACGCAGCCGCTGCGGCGTGCAATCATCGGCCTTATGCCGTGTCTTGTAACGCGGTATGCACCGCTTAAATTAATATTTATTATCTCCTGCCACTCCTCCTCGGTCACATCGGTGAACAGGTTGAATTTTGAAATTCCTGCATTGTTGATTATCACGTCTGCGCCGCCGAATTCATTCTCGATTTTTGACATCATTGATTCGACCTCGGACGGACTGCCGACATCCGCCTTAACCACATATGCGCCGATGGACCCGGCAAGTGTTTCCGCCTCGGCTTTGGACTTATTGTAATTTATGACAACCCTGTATCCGCCTTCAACAAAGCGTTTTGAAACCGCCGCGCCTATTCCCCGCGAACCACCGGTAACCAGTACTGTTTTCATACGCCGCTCCTTTCGCGTATTATATAATATCGTCTTTTAAGTAAAACAGCTCTCCGAAACGGAGAGCCGCATTATATGTCCTCACACAACTTATATATTAAACTTATCGTGGATTACTCTGACCGCTCTTTCAGCGTTTTCAAGCTTAATCAGGACAGAAACCTTGATTTCAGAAGTTGAAATCAGGTGTATATTAATATCGTTGTCATAGAGCGCCTCAAACATCTTTGCGGCAACGCCCGGATTGTTTACCATACCTGCGCCGACAATAGAAACCTTTGAAAGGTCGTCTCTGTGGTTGACTTCTTTATAGTTCAGACTGCCCTTGAGCTCGGCAATTACATCGAGGGTCTTTGCCTCGTTCTCACGGGTTACGGTAAAGGCAATATCCTTTGTACCCTCTCTGCCGACTGACTGAAGTATCATATCTACGTTTATGTTCTCCTGAGCCAGCGCCGAGAAAATTCTGAAAGCTATTCCCGGTGTGTTTTCAAGTCCAATAACCGCTATTCTTGCAACATCGTTGTCACGAGTTACACCTCTGATTAACATTTTTTCCACATTAACTACCTCCTTAACTATAGTGCCCGGCACTCGCTCAAAACTTGATTTAACTTCTAACTTTACATTATACTTCTTTGCCATCTCGACGCTTCTGTTATGAAGCACGTTTGCGCCGAGGCTTGCGAGTTCAAGCATCTCATCATATGTTATCTCCTGAAGCTTCTTGGCATCGGGGCAAATACGCGGGTCAGCGGTATACACACCGTCAACATCGGTATAAATCTCGCATCTTTCGGCACGAAGCGCAGCGGCTATAGCCACTGCCGATGTGTCACTTCCTCCTCTGCCGAGAGTTGTAATATCATCATACTTGTCAATTCCCTGGAATCCCGCAACAACAATAATCTTGTTACGGTCAAGCTCTGCCTGAAGACGCTCTGTGTCAATCCTGTTAATACGTGCATTGCCCGACATAGCGTTTGTGTTGAAGCCCGCCTGCCAGCCGGTAAGTGAAACAACCGGACAGCCCAGCTTTTCTATTGCCATAGCCAAAAGCGCAATCGAAATCTGCTCGCCGCTTGACAAGAGCATATCAAGCTCACGCTTTGAAGCCTTAGGGTTAATCTCATTTGCTTTTTCAATAAGGTCATCCGTTGTGTCGCCCTGTGCAGATACGACCACGATAACCTGGTTACCCTCCTTATAGGTCTCGGTAACTCTTTCCGCCACATTCATTACCTTTGCGGCATCGGCAACTGAACTGCCGCCGAATTTTTGAACGATAAGTCCCAAAACAATTCCCTCCTGTTTTTGTTTGTTTTTCTAATTACTTTATATAATACATGCGCCGTCATTATCCGGCTTTAATATATGGAGCTTCCAATCCTTAAGCCGACCGGTAAGAATACGGCTTATATTGCAGCCAAACATCTTATTATCAGCTCTGATTATTGCAATAATCGTAGGACCGGCGCCGCTGAGATAAACGCCGAGGGCGTTATTATCATAGCATAACCTGAAAAGGCTGTCCATATTCGGTATTAGGCGCTTCCGATAGTTCTGGTGCAGCTTATCTCCGACCGCTGTACGTATATTCTCGTACTTGCCAGACATAAGACTTGCGGTAAGCAATGCGCTGTGACCCGTGTTATACACTGCGTCACGAAGCGGCACTGATTTTGGCAGAACGCCTCGTGATCGCTTTGTCCGAAGAAAGAAATCCGGCACAAGTGCAGCAAAGCGTAAATCGTCCGTACTGAGGTCGGTCTTGACATATCTTATAGCGTACTTTGTCTGAACGTTAACCGTAAATCCACCGACAAGCGCAGGTGTAACGTTATCCGGATGCCCCTCAATATCGGCAGCCAGTTTGAGCATTTCATTAACCGAAAGCTTATTGCCGGATAGCTTGTTTGCCGCAACAATGCCTCCGACAATTCCGGCACTGCTGCTGCCAAGTCCGCGTGTTATCATAATGTTGTTCTCAAGCGTCAGCTTAAGTCCTTTCGGAGTATATCCAACCATGTCAAACACACGTTTCATGGATTTGTATATTAAGTTGTCTTTATTATCCGGCAAAAACTTTTTTGAACTGTCAAGAATATCTATTACCAGTCTGCCCGTATCGGTCTCTTCGGCAGTAACATAATTATACAAACCGAGTGCAATACCCATGCTGTCAAAACCGGGCCCGATATTGGCGGAGGTCGCCGGAACTCTCACCTTTACCATTTTCGTTAAGCCACCTTTATTGTTAAGCCTATCTTATTCAGCTATCAGTCTGATCCTTCCGAGTACATCGTATGCACTGAGTTCACCGCCTGGTGCAAGAAGCTTTTCAAAGTCATACTCTGTTATTTCAGGCGTAATCAACGCGAACTCGTCCTTGTATTTGTCTCCACTGAGTGTAATCACGTCATAGCCCTTGGGTGCAAACTCGTTCTTTGCTGAAGCGTTTGAGCCGGGCTTTGAAAGTCTGACATAAAACTTAGACGGCAGCGTCTTTGAATCCAGCAGATAGCCCTCCTCGCCCTCGCTCCAGCCGAGACGGATATGCTTATCCTTGTGCTTGACCGTATCGATTATATCCGAAAGCACTGCGCTTGCTGTAGGCAGTGCGCCTGCACCTCTGCCGTAGAACATAACGTCGCCGAGACCTTCGCCTCTGACCATTATTCCGTTGAACACATCGTCAATTCCGCCAAGCGGATGGTTCTTATCTAAAATCGCAGGACATACCATTGCGTACACGCCGTTTTCAGCGCGTGACGTTATGCCCAAAAGCTTAATCACTGAGCCGAACTTTGAAGCATACTCAACATCTTCAAGCGTGATTTTGGTAATGCCTTCGCAGGGAATTTCCTCGCTGTCCACATACTTGCCGAAAGCGAGCGACGCAAGTATGGCGGTCTTTCTGCATGTATCGTGACCTTCGATATCGGCAGTCGGATCCTTTTCGGCATAGCCGTTCTCCTGCGCACCCTTCAGCGCCTCATCAAAGGTCGCTCCCTCCTTAATCATCTGGGTCAATATATAATTTGTTGTACCGTTCAAGATACCGTATATATCTGTAAGCTCATTAGCCGCAAGGCTTGTGTACAAAGGTCTGATAATCGGAATACCTCCGCCGACACTCGCTTCGAACAGATAATTCACGTTGTTGTCTTTAGCAATTTGAAGCAGCTCAGTGCCGTGCTTTGCGACAAGCTCTTTATTTGAGGTAACAACACTCTTTCCCGCTTCAAGCAGCTGCTTTGTAAACTGATATGCCGGGTTTGTTCCGCCCATAACTTCAGCTACAACACCGATTTCAGGATCGTTCAATATATCATTGAAGTCCTTTGTGAAGCACTTATACTGGCTGTCGGGGAAATCTCTCAAATCAAGAATTCTTGCAACCGTAATCTCCTCTCCGCAGCGGCGTTTGATTGATTCGGCATTTGTTGCAACAAGCTCGCCGACACCTCCGCCGACAACGCCGAATCCCATTATTCCTATTTTCATATGGTTATTCCTCCAGAGTTTAGTTTTATCAAATTTATTCTAATTAAGAAATATACCTCTTAATCAAACTTATATATAACAATACCGGTAATAAGCTTTGGCCAAAAATATGTTGACTTCTGCGGCATTTTCTCGTTTGCCAGTGAAATGTCTTTTATTTCCGACACCTTGGTCGGGTTAATAAGGAACGAGCACTGGAACTCGCCGCTGTCTACCTTCTTAATAGCCTCTTCTGCATCTATTGTATAATCTACATATTCGCGGTTCGCAAGGCTCTGCTCTTCAATTCCGAAATACTTTTCAAGTATCAGCTTATGGAGTATTGTTACGTCAAGGTGCTTGTAAGTATCACTCTTATCGTCGATAAGACTGTCCATCACATGAACATCTTTGAGCTTGAGCAGGTAATAATAATTTTCTCCCGTATAGAAAGCAAAACGTTTTTCGTCCACAGTATTACGGAGCTTTGTCGTTATAATCTCAGCAACATCGCCCTCAGTGAAATAAATCTTTGACGCATTAAAGTCATCGGTGAGCATACCGATTGTGAGCTGCTCTGAGAAGTTGCTCACATTTTTAATCATCCTGTGGTTCGGGAAAATAAACAACCCGCTGTCGTCCATAGATACAAGCATCATCATTGTATAGTCGTACGGCTGGGTTCCCACCTCAGTTCCGTCCTGCTCATGACGCATATTTCTGTAATATAAAGCCGTTTCGTATCTGTGATGTCCGTCGGCAATAAACAACTGCTTATTTTCAAACTTCTTTGAAATTACATTAATTATCTCAGGGTCTTTGATAATCCAGATATTCTGAATTACGTTTTCCTTAGTGGTGAAGCTGATATCCGGAGTGCCGTCCGAACACTCGGAAATAATATCGGCAATCGCCTGGTCAGGATCCATATATAACGAATAAATCTGGCTCATATTGGTTCCAGTCGCCTCCGTGAGGCCGAGTCTGTCACGCTTAATCTGATTTTTTGTTTCTTCGTGCGGGATAATAATCTTCTTCGAGAACTCTTCAAGCTGAACAAGAGATATTATACCCTTGAGTGAATGATTCGGAGACTCATCCATGTCAAGCTGGAAAACCTGCTCATAAATATAAAACGCCGGTTCATCCTCAAACTTTAAAATCTCTTCGTCAATCCACTTCTTCAAATACGAAGCGCTTCTTGTATACTTATTATTTTCCTCGTCGTCACTGTCAAAATCCATTCCGTAATCAAGACGGATTACGTTATATTCATCTTTATTATAAAGCTCCTGCTGCTCCTCAGGAGTAATTATATCATACGGCGGAGCCGTAACAGCTTCCAAATCCTTAAACTTCTCTGTATTATATCTTAAACCTTTAAAAGGTACTACCTTTGCCATTTTTATCATCCTTTCGGAATTTTCGGAAAATAAAATTATTCCGTATTATATTATTATTGAGAATATTTACAGACACTATGCATTCACCGCGCCGTGCGGGCAGAAAACACACAAGCCTACAATATTCACAGGATATCACTTTAAATAATACAACATTATTTTGCCTCAGTCAAGGCAATTTTAATTTTTAAGTGTAAATATTTTCCGATATTTTCGTGGAATTTTTATATTTTATCTACAAATAATAGTATTGAGTAAAGAATAAAACAATATTATTTGTACCAAACCGAAAGCCATAAATCCGGCGAAGCCACACACAGCCGGCGTATGTGCTTCGGAACACAGCGAAAGGGGTGGAAACCATGGGAAAATTCAGCACAGGTGTACTGTTCGGCGCAATGCTCGGAGTCGGTGTTTTAATGCTTGACAAGAAGAATATGAGAAAAGCGAAGAAAATGATGCATAATATGCACATGTAAGTCCAAAGAAACCAATAGCTGCTGCGACTATTACCGCAGCAGCTATTGGTTTGTAATACAAATTATAGTTTTTATGATTAAACCGCAACTCGGCGGTTTAAAGCGAGCATCGGTAGGCGGACGAAGTCCGCGCGTTAGGCGAGCAGTCCCCGTCGAAGACGATTTAATATGATTACACATTCATATCGCACAAGTGCGAGGCGGCTGCGCACCTCCGTGTTCGCTGTTTCACAGCTCACCTACCGCAGTTTGCATTACCGCCCATGCAATGGGCGGTGCGTGGCTGCAAGCTTAGCTTGCAATAACTGCATTTAAACTATAATTTAACGAACCAGCCCCGCTGACATATACATCAACCCTATTCCAAAACAATCTTGCCCAAAACTTCGCCAATAGGTTCACGAATTATTATATCCGCCATCTTGTCTGCCTGAGTCTCGGTTTTGTTTATCAAGACAAGCGTGCTGCCCCTGAACTCATGTATAAGACCGGCGGCAGGATAAACGCCAAGCGATGTTCCACCGATAATCAATATCTCCGCGCGGCGCAAAGCCTTGACAGAGGCGCTCAGAATGTTTTGATCGAGTCCTTCTTCGTACAGCACCACGTCCGGCTTTATAATTCCGCCGCACTTATCGCACTTCGGAACGCCGGTTGAGTTCACTATCCTGGCAAGGCCATAGAACTCACCGCATTTTGTGCAATAGTTCCTGTGTATGCTTCCGTGAAGTTCCATTACGTTCTTACTGCCCGCAGCTTGATGCAGACCGTCAATATTCTGAGTGATGACCCCAAGGAGCTTACCCTTATCTTCAAGTCTTGCAAGCGCAGTATGAGCCTTGTTCGGCTTTGCCCCGGTGTATATCATACGATCACGATAGAAGTCGTAAAACTCCTTCGGATAATACATAAAAAATGTATGGCTCACAATCTGTTCGGGCGGATATTTGTACTTTTGATTATACAGTCCGTCCGCGCTGCGGAAATCGGGGATTCCGCTCTCGGTCGATACTCCCGCACCGCCAAAGAATACAATTTTATCTGAATTTTTTATCACATCACGCAGTTTATCTATGTTGTTCATGGTTCTTTATACACCTCACATATACGTTTTTTGTTTAAAAACCAATAGCTGTTACTCAAGTATATCCACTCTTTGGAGTTCACCGCTCCGGTTGACAGTGCAGCCGAAGGCTTCCGATACGGCGCGGATAGGAACAAATGTCCGGCTGTCGTCTATCAGTCTTGCCGGGGCGTCAAGTATGCGGTCATTTTCAGTTATCGGCAGTATATCGAATGTGATTTCTTGATTATTTAAATATACAACCGAACATTTCATCAACTCTATGTACTTATTATACTTCTAATTCGTAATTATGTCAATACCGTATTGCTGTTCATCATATATCGTATTTGCAATCTTTGTTTGATACACTTTTACGGTATATACAACGAGGTATCAAGCGGTAATTATTGCGTTTGTATTGTATTAAGAAAATTTTCCGTCTTGCATTGTGGGGTTATAAATGCTATAATTTATTTCTGAAATCAACTATATTTATACTAAGGGGGCGGCGGAGATTACTGTAAAGTTTATCACCTTGGGCTGTAAAACAAATATATATGAGAGCGAAGCAATGGCGGAGCTTTTTAATGAACACGGTTATGAGATTATCAAAGACGGCAAGGCCGATATCTGCGTAATCAATACTTGCTCTGTAACGGGCGTCGGAGCGAAAAAGTCACGCCAGCATATACGCCGTGCAAGAAAGGAAAACCCTGACGGGATTGTTGCGGTCACAGGCTGCTTTGCCCAAACGGAACCGGAAACCGTCCGCGAAATAGGCGCAGACATCATAATCGGCAACAGCGGACGCTCTAAAATCGTTGAGCTGGTTGAAGCGGCGCTCGGCGGCACAAAGTCAAATATAGTCGGCGATATACTGCACGAGCATGAATATGAAGAACTGCCGATAACCCTGACCCAAAGCCGTATACGTGCAAACCTCAAAATTGAGGACGGCTGCAACAACTTTTGTTCGTACTGCATTATACCCTACGCAAGGGGGCCTGTACGCTCACGGTCTCTTGAAAAGATATTCTGTGAGGCAAGCTCTCTCTCCGAACACGGTTACAGCGAAATTGTTCTGACCGGAATTCATATCGGTTCATACGGACTTGACATAAAAGATAAAAAAATCGGGCTTATTGATGTGATAGAAAAAATACATGAGATTGACGGTATAAAGCGTATTCGTCTCGGCTCAATCGAACCGGTGATAATAACCGAGGATTTTGTAAGCCGTGCAAAAAACTTGTCGAAGCTCTGCCCGCAGTTTCATCTTTCGCTGCAAAGCGGCTGTGATGAGACATTAAAGCGCATGAACCGCCGCTACACAACCGAGGAATACAGAAACGCTGTCAAGCTGCTCAGAGAGCATATACCGGACACGTCGATAACGACCGACTTAATGGTTGGATTTGCCGGCGAGACTGAAGAAGAGTTCCAAAAATCCTATGAGTTCTGCCGTGAAACAGGATTTATGCAGATGCATATTTTCAAATACTCAATCCGCAAAGGAACCCGTGCTGAAAGTATGCCTAATCAGGTTCCCGAAAATATTAAGGACGAGCGCAGTCACAAGATGCTTGAGCTTGCCGATTCAATGAAAGAGACGTTTTACAGACAATATACAGGAAAGCCGCTGAAGGTACTGATTGAACAAGAAAAGTCAGACGGACTATATCATGCGACAACCGTGAATTACATGGACGTGCTTATTCCTGCCATGCCCGGTCAAATAGGCAAAATAGTCGAATTCACACCGACAGGATATGCCGATGGATATTTGATATAAATTATAGTTTATGTGAATTATTCACCCGTCCGATTGCTCAAATTCAAAAATTTAATCTTGCAGAAAATTATTCTTAACGGGAAGTCCGGGGGTTAGTTTGTAGCCCCTGTAATTCATGCTTCCTATTTTAATTCCGACGAGGTTAATATCGGTGCAGAGCTTAGAAGCTATTTGCTCCATATCGTATCTGTAAACGCTGACAAGCTCATAAATTTCGTCATCGTCAAGCAGCAGGTCAGCCGCAAACATATTAGCCTCGTATTCGGGTCTTGCGCTCATGTCATAGAGCATGAATTCCTGAAGTGCCGTATTAACAGCCATATCCCTGTGGAGAATATCGTGACCTATCTCGTGCGCAAGCACTATCTTAAGCCGGTTTTCCGACAGGTTCCCGTTTAAGATTATCACTCTTTTGCGCTTGATAACAGTATAAAGCCCGCACAGCTTTTTAAAATCATCTCTGAGCATCACCATGATTCCAAACATGTCGGCAATCTCAAAAGGGTCGGTTGATTTGCATTGCTTTTTCAACCTGTCGGTTATCTTGTATATCTCGTCCGCAAACAACTTTCGCAGCCTCCGTATCATATTGAATTTTTGCTTGAAGTACAAAGCCTATTTTGCATATTTTCGGTTTTCTTCTTTAACCGCAAAGTATGCGTCGGTTATAGCCTTCATTGCAGCGTCCATATCCTCTTCCGGCAAAGAACCGCCGGCAAAAAGTCCGCACACACCGCCGATAAGCTCCTCCACCTCACGCATTGATTTAACGCCGCCTTTTTGGTATGACTCAAAAATCAGCTCCTCGTCCTCTGTCAGAAGATAATTCACATCAACATCAAGAGCATCTGCGAGCTTGTAGTATATTTCGCGCTGCTTGGGGTGCATTCCGGCTATTTCATAGTTCTGAACCGTTCTCGGTGACACTCCGATAAGCTCTGCCAACCGTATCTGACTGAGCTTTTTATCTTTTCTGGCTTTCTTAACCTTCTCGGAAAATTTCATTGTCTCCGCCTCCGCTGCTTTCGTATTACGAATTATATTTTCGCTATTTTCTTATGATACTATTTTATTCGCCTTTTGTCAAGTGTGACTGTGACCGCACTTGCTACGCAAGTCCGGTCACAGCCTAGCCCAATTCCGCTTTTCATAGTACAACTTAGGTATATTATTGACCTTAGTTGCTATGGCAAAATCGCTTGGTTACAGCATACGCACTTGCT
>CAJKEB010000055.1 GCA_905198865.1 uncultured Eubacteriales bacterium | reverse complement strand
CCTACCGCAGTTTGCATTACCGCCCATTGCATGGGCGGTGTCCGGCTGCAAGCTTAGCTTGCAATAACTCCTCGTCAAACTATAATTTGTGTTAAGAAAAAATGTACTGTTGCGCTCAATAGCAAAGCAGTACATTTTAAATTACAAAATTCTTTATATCAAGGTTGCGGCGATTGAGCCGTCAGCTGCCGCTGTTGTGAGCTGCCGCAGAGCTTTGGTTCGGCAGTCGCCGGCAGCATATATACCCTCTATATTGGTTCGGCAGTCTTCGCCTGCTATAACATAGCCGTATTTATCAAGATTAACGCCGCTATCTTTCAGGAAAGCAGTGTTCGGCACCTGACCGACTGCGACAAACAGACCTTTTACGCTGAGCTCAGTTACTGCGCCGCTGATTTTATCCCGGATTATAACGCCGGCGAGTTTGCCGCTGTCATCGGTTGTGAGTTTTACAGGCAGCGAGTTCATAACAAACTTCACATTATCGAGTTCGCTCAATTCACGGACGGTTCTGCTGTCGCCTCTGAACTCGTCTCTGCGGTGGATAATGAGTACTTCAGCACATATTTCGCTTAAAAACTTGGCGTCGTCAAGCGCGGTATTTCCACCGCCGACAACTGCGACAGGCTTATCTCTGAAGAATGAGCCGTCGCAAGTCGCACAGTAAGAAATGCCTCTGCCGATAAGCTCGTCCTCTTCTTCAAGACCGAGCTTTCTGTTTGCAGCGCCTGAAGCAATAATTATATTTTTACATTTGTATTCTTTATCGGTGGTCATAACCGTCTTGCAATCAGTATCTGTTTTTATTCCGGTTACGTTTGCAAACTCAATATGACCGCCGAGGGAGGTTACTTGCTCGTAAAGCTCAGTCGCAAAATCAAAGCCCGATATATTTTTCAGACCGGGATAGTTTTCGACTTCGCGTGAATTTACTATCTGTCCGCCGTATGTGTTGTTTTCAAGAATAACTGCCGACATTCCACGGCGAGCAAGATATATTCCGGCAGTCATTCCTGCCGTTCCTGCGCCTATAATCACTGCGTCAAACATAATTATTTCCTCTTAATTTACTCTTTATAAACTGATGAAGCTGAGAAGCTCCTGCTTTGATTTGGCTCCGACAGATGTTTTAACCGGCTGTCCGTTTTTGAATAATATAAGCGTAGGAATAGACATAACCTCGTATTTTGCGGCGATAGACATTTCCTCGTCTACGTTGAGCTTGCCGACCTTAACAGAGGTTGTTTCCTCGGCTATTTCATCCACAATCGGTGATACCATTCTGCACGGACCGCACCAAGCCGCCCAAAAATCGACCAGAACAGGCGTGTCTGAATTCAATACTTCTTCCTCAAAGTTACTGCTTGTCAGTGTTATTACTTTTGACATAAGGCATTTGTCCTTTCGTGTTTATTTTGGGTTTAATTCCTCTAAATCCTTTCGCTCTGCAAAGGCAGAGCTGTGGATAATTTGTTTTTTTTAGCTTTTTATGAATCAGATAACTATTCTGTAATTGTCTTGTTTGCCAGAGCCTGACGCACCAGTTCAATTACATTAACATTACCCATAAGTCCGCTGACGGTGATTCGGGTCATGTGTTCCACTCCGTCACGCGGAATATTAACCTCGTAATCAATATGCGTCGCATCGTCACCGACCAGACATTGAGCCTTATATCCGGCTTTGTGCGACGCTTCAATTACACTGTCATTGTATGAGCCGTATGGATAGGCTATCATATCACAGGTAATGCCGAGATTTTTTTCTATAAGGTATTTTGACTTTCTGAGCTCAAAGTTGACGGCGTCTCTGTTGAGCGTGCCAAGCTTAACGTGGTCGTTTGTGTGTGACTGTATATCTATAAGTCCGCTGTCTACCATTTCTTTTGCCTGTTCCCATGTGAAGTGTGAGTAGTTAACCTTGCCTTCTCCGCCTACGGCGCCTACAGTGTCCGTTACAACAAATATTGTTGCCGGTATCTCAAGTTCCTTGAGTATCGGATACGCAACTTCATAATTTGAGAGGTATCCGTCGTCAAACGTTACTATTATAGGATTTTGCGGCATTGTTTTTGAGCCGTCACGGCAGTTTACAAATTCAACGTAATCTCTGAGGCTTACAGGGGTGAACTGCGCCTTAATAGCAGTCATGTGCAGCCTGAAATCCTTAGGCGATATTATAGAAATCGCATTTGACGTGTCAAAATCGTTTGATATATGGTGATACAGCATAATAGGCACCTTAAGCGTCTCTGCTTCTTTTGTACCGGCCTTTATAACAGTTGACTTTGAAGTCGGCGCGGGCGATGCCGCAGGTGTCGCGGTCGGGCTTGGCGTTGCATCGGGATCCGGCGTTGCCGTGGGAGAAGAGTTTAAACCATTAATCCACGACGGAGCGTTTGACCCGGCATCGGTTTCGTTTGTATTATCCGGTTTCGGATTGGCGGCTGCACTGTTGCCGAAGGCAATCTCAGCGCCTGGGCTGTCAAAGCTGAACGCCGAAACAGAAACGAAGGTCAGGCAAAACGCAGCTAATATTGACATTATAAGTGAAAATTTCTTCATAATATTTATTTTCTCCTTACTTCTGTTATTTACGGTTTTGATTTGATTATTCGAAAAAGTAGTTTGAATATCTTTTTAGTTTTTAAACATTTTTTCAATTACGGAAATTAATTCTTCATTATTTTGCGAGCCGATTACATATCTGAGAATAGTTTCTGTCACTTCTGCCGTATTCTGACCTATAAGAGCGCGGCGGATTTTCCATACAGCATCTTTTTCACGCGGCGTAAGAAGGAGTTCCTCTTTCCTTGTACCGGATTTTGAAATATCAATCGCCGGGAACACACGGCGCTCCTGAAGCTTTCTGTCAAGATGAACCTCCATATTGCCGGTTCCCTTGAATTCTTCAAAGATCATATCGTCCATACGGCTTCCCGTATCAATAAGCGCGGTTGCAAGAATGGTCAGGCTTCCGCCTTCTTCTATATTTCGGGCCGCACCGAAAAATCTTTTCGGCTTGTAAAGCGCACCCGGATCAAGTCCGCCGGAGAGAGTTCTGCCTGTCGGAGCGATGGTCAGGTTATACGCGCGTGAGAGCCTTGTTATACTGTCAAGTAATATAACTACGTCTTTCTTGTGTTCTACAAGGCGTTTTGCACGCTCCAGAACGATTTCGGCAACCTTGGTATGGTTATGCGGATCCTCGTCAAACGTAGAGTAAATAACATCACCGTTTATGCTTCTTTGCATATCGGTAACTTCCTCAGGACGCTCGTCAATGAGCAGAACGATTAGCTGTACCTCAGGGTTGTTTTTTGTGATGCTGTTGGCGATATTTTTAAGCAGAGTTGTCTTTCCGGCTTTCGGCGGAGCGACAATTATTCCCCTCTGACCCTTTCCGACGGGAGCCATAAGGTCGATTATACGCATAGAATAATCGGTGCGGTCGGTCTCCAGCTTAAGTCTTTCGGTAGGATAAATCGGAGTTAAATCTTCAAACGATTTTCTGCGAAGTGCCACATCTACGCCGTCATCGTTGACTGATTTTACGTAGATAAGCGCCTCAAAGCGTTCGCCTTCGTGCTGCATTCTTGTGTTGCCGGTAATAAAGTCACCGGTTTTCAATTTAAACCTGCGTATCTGAGCCTGAGGCACGTATACATCGCTTGCTCCCGACTGATAATTCTCGGAACGCAGAAAGCCATAGCCGTCCTCCATCACTTCAAGTACGCCGCTCATCAGGTTTGTGCGGTGAACCGGATCCGAGTACTGCTTCCCATCATTTGAATTGGCATTGCCTGAGTTATTTTGAGGGTTATTCTGGCGTGCTAAAGAGCGTTCCTGCTGCGGTTTCTCGGTTTCCTGCGAAGAATTCTCAGTTATCAGACCGGCTGAAGGTTGATTTTGTTCCGGAATTTCAGAAACTTTTGCTGAGCTTTCATTATTGTCATTTTTAATATTGGACGAAGCTTGGAATCGATTCACATTTTTTTGAATTTTCGGGTCAGAAGCTTCTGACGGCACATCTGAGGAGCCGGTCTGCTTTTCAAGGCGCTCTTTAAGTATATCAATAAGCTCGTTCTTATGCAGCTTAGAGGTGCCTTTTATACCGAGCTGCTTTACAAGGGCTTTTAGCTGCGGTAATTTCATCATATCTATTTCTTCGTTAGTCACTTTTAAAGGTGATTCGAAATTCATATTTTCCTCCTATTGCCTACGGGCATTTGCTTAGCGGTTATTAAATACTAATTCATATTATCATAATCTCTCGGTGTTACCATTTCTACCAGAGGATTATTCTCATACATTGTTTTTGTCAGTGTTGAATCTGATATAAACGCTTTTGTTGCAGGGTTATCCCTGAGCGGCGTTACTGCGTATATAACTGCAAATATCAGATAAAGAATAAGCAGTGACTCAACAAGTCCGAATATTGCTCCGCCGATTTTATCAAAGAAGTGTATTACCGGGAGCTTTGAAATCAAGTGCAGCAGCTTGCCTAAAATTGAAATAAGTATTCTTGTCACAATAAATACAGCAATAAACGAAAGCAGATTAAGCACTAAGTTTGAAATAAACATTGTAAGCGCCGAATCGAGCTTGATACGTCCTGTATCGACCATGCTTTTCATATATTCGGGCAGAGATGAGACATCAAGAGAGTTTGCTGAAAGACCCGGCGTAACGTATTTCGTTTTTACCATAGACCTGATCCAGTCGCCGAATAATCCGTCCGCTATTAAGTTCTTAATATAAGGATAAAGCAGATAGGCGATAATTATACTTGCTGCCAGAGCGGCAATGCCGTAGAGCGAGCGCAGCAAGCCTCTTTTGCAGCCAAGCACGATAAATAAAACAAATACCGCCGCGGTTATAATATCTATCACTTAATTAGTCACCTCAATTATGTTGTTCTATCGTATTCTGATAATATCGGCCTTATTTCCGCCGAGAACCAGAACATTTCTGTTGTTTCCGTAAATCCCCAGACTCATTATATCGTGGCTGATTTCAACTGTCTTTTTGAGTTTTCCTCTATAGCTCAGATACAGAAGGTCTCTGCTTGTTGAGGCAACAATGTTGCTGCCGCATACAGAAATGTTTTTAAGCTCGTAACTTGAGTTGTACGAACCGAGAAGCTTGCCGCTCAGTGAATATATTTCAAGCACAGAATTGCCTCTGCTGTCACGGCAGAGAAAAACAAGATAATTTCCGTTGCTTATATCATATGTTTGCGGCGACTTTCCGGCAAGATCAATAGCGTAATTCTGACGGCCTTTTTTGCTATAGCCAAAAACTTTATTTTCTCCTACTGCAATGATGTTATCGCGCTTATCAAAATTTACTTTTGCAATCAGTGAGGAATCACATTCTATATTGGCAGCTTCCTGACCGTTTGAAATATTTAACACATGAATTTTTGAGTATACTTCATCGCGGTCGCTCATCATCTGAGCCACTGCCACATACTTACCGTCGTTTGATATATCAATATCCGTTATATATCCTTCTCCGCTGTTCCATTTAAATATTTCCTGTGCTTTTTTGTTATAAACCACAACGCTTCCCTTGTAGCCCTCTTCGCCTATAGCGGCCGCAACGAGCCGACTTTTGTTTATTTTGGCGGACAAAATGTCGCTGTCTATCGGATATGTCAGAAGATTATTGCCGTCCGTATCGAATAAATTCAGAGTGTTATTTCCGTCAAGGTCGGCAAGCAGCAAGTATTCTCCTGAAATATCAATCATAGGATTGGTCAGGGTGTATGTCTGCGACCATTTATCATTTCCTTTATTGTCAACCATTTTTATGCCGTTGTTATTGAGCAGAAGTATGTCGCTTCCGTACGCATACATTCTGTATTCACCGCCGGTGTCAAACTCAAGATCCGAGTATGCGCGGTATGTAGTATGCGGAATTATGACAATATTAATAAACAGCGCGAGCGTAACGGCAAACACTGCAACGATTGTACATAGACGTATAGAGTTTATACGTACTGATTTCCCGTTTATAGTTATGTTTTTAATACTGCTGCTGTCCAGCTTTTTGATGAATTGAACAGCGTGTTCAAAGTGTCTTTTGAAAAACGCTCCGATCTGAGCAAAGCTGAATTCCTTATTCAAATCAAATTTCATATTAAGTCGTCCTTATATATTTTTTTAAAGGTATACTTTTTTAAGAAACAATCCCTGCGGAGGAGCGGTTATACCGCCGCGTTTTCTGTCTGTGCTTTCTATTACGGAGGGTATGTCGCAGGCAGCGATTTTTCCGCAGCCGACATCGGTCAATGTTCCAACTATTATTCTGACCATGTTATATAGAAATGCGTCCGCTTCAACAGTAATTGTTATGAGCTCGTCAAGTTCAGAATCTCTCTCAGCGGTACATACTCTGATATTTCTGACAGTCGTTGTCTGCTGTCCGCCGCTTGCCATAAAGCCTGCAAAGTCATGCCTGCCGACAAAATGCTTCGCAGCCTCCTGCATATCCTCAAAGCACAGCTTGTAAGGATAATGCCAGCTGTATCTGCAAAGAAACGGATCCTTAAATACAGAGTTCCATATCCGGTAAATATACCGCTTGCCGTGCGTAGAGAATCGCGCGCTGAAGTTTTCATCTGCTTCCCATGCCTCGATTGCGGTTATGTCGTTTGGCAGGCGGTAGTTCAAAGCATAAGGAAGCCTTTCCGGCGGGATTGAGGTGTCGGTTTTAAAGTTCAGTATATAATCAAGCGCATGTACGCCAGAATCCGTGCGGCTGCATCCGGTTACTTTAACCGAACCGCCGAGGGTTTTGCTGAGCGCGTCCTCAACAGTGCTTTGAACCGTGACGGCGTTCTCCTGGAACTGCCAGCCGTGATAGTTCGTACCGTCATATTTAATTCGCATCGCTATGTTTTTCATGTTATTCATAAGTTTTGTATCAAAATTTTCCAAAGATAAGGTTAAGCGCAATAATCGCCGCAAGAAGTATAAGTGTATAAGCCCAGCCAAGTCCGTCGGTTGCCGTATACTTCAACTCGTAAAGTCTGGTTCTGTTCTCTCCGCCCCGATAGCACCTACATTCCATTGCCGTTGCAAGCTCGTCCGCTCTTCTGAAAGCGCTGATGAATAATGGAATAAGTATCGGAACCATCGCTTTGGCGCGGGAAAGAATATTTCCGCTGTCAATACTCGCGCCTCTTGCAGACTGAGCCTTCATGATCTTGTCGGTTTCGTCCAGCAGTGTGGGTATAAACCTGAGAGCAATCGTCATCATCATGGCAATCTCATGTGCCGGTACGCCGATTTTTTTGAAAGGCGCCAGCAAATGCTCGATTCCGTCAGTTAATGCAATCGGAGAAGTGGTAAGCGTCAGAAGCGATGTGCCGAGTATCAGAAAAATCAGTCTCAGCACCATGAAGGCCGCCAGACGGATACCTTCTTTTGTAATCGTGAAAATCCACCAGTGCCACACCACCGTGCCTGAGGTCAGGAACAGATTAAACAGCCCGGTAAATACAATAAATATCAGAATAGGCCTTATGCCTTTAATAAGGTATTTAGGTGAAATTCTTGATACCATTACGCAGACTGCCAGAAATACAGCAAGCGCGATATACCCCTCGAAATTCTGCACTACAAATACCATCACGATATAAGCAAGCATAATCAGAATTTTGGTTCTGGGATCAAGCCTGTGAACGAATGAGTTGCCCGGAAAGTATTGACCGAGCGTTATATCTTTAAGCATTTTTATTTACCTGCCTTAATAACGGAAGAAGAACACGGTATGCGTCGCCGGTCGTGTATATCCCGTCCTCGATTTCTATACCAGCGCTGCGGAGCCTGTCCATGACCTTTGTGATTTGGGGTACGGAAAGCCCAATTTCTTCAAGCCGTTCGCTTCTTGCGAACACCTTTGATGGAGTGTCAAACATTTCAACAGTACCGCCGTTCATAACAAGAATCCGGTCGGCAAGCCTTGCAACGTCCTCCATGCTGTGCGAGACAAGCAAAACTGTCAGATCAAGCCGCTTGTGCATATCGCGTATTTTGGAAAGTATTTCGTCGCGTCCCGCCGGGTCAAGTCCGGCAGTCGGTTCGTCAAGAATAAGTATTTTCGGTTCCATTGCCAGTACACCTGCAATTGCTGCACGGCGTTTCTGGCCGCCCGACAAATCAAAGGGTGACTTGTCAAGCAAATCCTCGGAGATGCCTACCATATTTGCCGCAAACTTAGCTCTGTCGATAGCTTCGTCCTGAGATAAGCCCATGTTTAAAGGTCCGAAGCATATATCTTTAAGTACAGTCTCTTCAAAAAGCTGATATTCGGGATACTGCATTACAAGACCGACCTTGAACCTGATGTCGCGAAGCTTAACCTTCTTATCCGTCAGGTCGTCGCCGTCAATTATAACCCTTCCCCTGCTTGGCTTAATCAGTCCGTTGAGCATTTGTATCATGGTGGACTTTCCCGAGCCCGTGTGACCGATAATACCGATGAATTCGCCGGAGCTGATTTCAAGGCTCACGTTATCAAGCGCTTTCTTTTCAAACGGACCGCCCTGCATATATATATAACTTACGTTTTCGAGTTTAATCATTTATTACGCCTTCCAAATTACTTTTTATGCGGCTTTAATCTTTCGATTAACAGACGTGCGCATGTCTCGTCGTCCAGAACGGCAGGGTCAAAATTAAGCCCCTGCTTGTTCAGCATATAAATCAGATAGGTTGACTGCGGTGTGTCAAGTCCGAGTTCCTTTAACTTTTCGACCTGCGGAAAGACCTGCTCCGGCGTTCCCTCCATTGCTATGCTTCCGTTGTCAATTACGACAGTTCTGTCTGCCTGAACCGCCTCGTCCATATAGTGAGTGATAAGCACCACTGTCATACCCTCGTCACGGTTAAGTTTTTTGACCGTACGCAAAACCTCGGCGCGTCCGCTCGGGTCAAGCATCGCCGTAGGCTCGTCCATTACGAGAACCTCCGGCTTCATAGCCAGAACACCGGCTATGGCTATTCTTTGCTTTTGTCCGCCGCTCAGCATATGCGGTGCATGACGTTTGAACGCAGTCATACCGACGGTTTCAAGAGCTTCGTCAACACGCTTACGTATTTCACCGCGCGGTATGCCAAGATTTTCAGGCGCAAACGCAACGTCCTCTTCCACAATGGTCGCAACCATCTGATTATCGGGATTTTGAAAAACCATACCGACTCTGCACCGTATTTCAAACAGCTGCTCCGCGTCTGATGTGTCAATCCCGTCTACGAACACCTTGCCGGACGTCGGCGTCAGTATCGCATTCATATGCTTTGCGAGAGTTGATTTCCCGGAACCGTTGTGACCGAGCACCGCCAGAAATTCGCCCTTGCGTACATTCAGACTAATACCGTTTAATACGCGGTTGACATCGCCCGAATCCTCGTCTTTATATTCGTAAACTAAGTCATTTATACTGATTATGTTATCCATGCCGCCGCAATTACTCCTTAAGCTCTAATACTGCACAGCCCTCTCAGTCTGCTTCGCATCCGACTCCCCCTCTGTGGGGGGCGCCTATGGGAAAAGCCTCTCCCTCCGGGAGAGGTGACGCCGCAGGCGTCGGAGAGGGCCCTACTCCCTACTCCCTAATTCCTAATTCCTAATCCCTATTCCCTACGTTGCCATCTCGCCGAATATCCGCAGGGAAGCACCAATCCGCCGTTGGTAATGGGCAGACCTACTTCGTCAATATCGACTGTTCCGGAAAACTTCTTATCAAGTGTGAGCTTATATATGTTTTTCATTACACTTCCCGACATACCGGTAGTGTATGAATTAACCAGAAAGAACAGAGGGTCGTCCGACAAAACCTGTGTACACAGCTCAATCAGACCAAAGAGTTCATTTTCTATCTTCCACACCTCGCCGCCGGGACCTCTGCCGTATGACGGGGGATCCATAATTATTCCGTCGTACTTATGTCCGCGCCTGATTTCACGGGCAACGAACTTTTTCACATCATCAACGATATAGCGTATCGGTCTGTCGCTGAGACCTGACAGAACGGCGTTTTCTTTTGCCCATGTTACCATACCCTTTGCCGCGTCCACATGGCACACCTTTGCGCCGGCGGCAGAGGCTGCCATAGTTGCGCCTCCGGTGTAGGCAAACAGGTTGAGTACGTTAACTGAATTTTCGGGTCTGCCGCTTGACTTGATTATGTCGGAAAACCAGTCCCAGTTCGCCGCTTGCTCAGGGAACAGGCCTGTATGCTTGAATCCCATAGGCTTTATGCCGAATTTAAGCTCACGGTAGCTGACAGTCCAGGCTTCGGGCAGCTTTCTGTAGGTTTGCCATTTGCCGCCGCCTGTATTGCTTCTGTTATATCTTGCATCGGACTTTTTCCATTTTGGACACTTATCCGCATCGTCCACAGTCCATACAATTTGCGGATCCGGCCTGACCAAAACAATATCGTTCCATCGCTCAAGCTTTTCACCGTCCGATGCGTCCAGCAGTTCGTAATCTTTCCATTTATCTGATAAGAACATAAATATCTCCTATTATCTGATAAGAACGTAAATATCTCCTAAGGTTTAAAATGAGATAAAAATTATAATTCAGCGCAAGTACAAAGCACCGATTTATATCATATTTTACCACGCATTGCGAATAAAGTCAATACCGTGAACATAGGCAAAACGCCGATTTTAGAGGGATCAGGCCTTGACAGTTTTGGCAATGGCCGCACCGTATACTTTTGCGGCGCCGCCCTCCTGCTTCAAGACCCGCGCACATTCGTTCATTGTGGTGCCGGTTGTGCAAACATCGTCTATCACAAGTATGGTTTTGTCTTTAAACCTCGCGTCGCGCCGCCTTAAGCCAAACGCTCCGTCTAAGTTGGCGTTTCGTTCCCAAAAGCTGAGCTCGCTTTGCTTTTCGGTTTTGCGCAGTCGTTTCATACATTTGGGGATATACTTTATACGCATTATTTTTGCCAGATTTGCCGCAATAATTTCAGCCTGGTCAAAGTTTGTTTCACGCATACGCTCCTGCCTCGGAGGAACCGATACGATATAATCAAAATCCACACCCCCAAAGTCGGACTTAACCATAGACTCTATCATGTGACAAAAGGTCAGAACAGCGCCCAGAAACATTTCGTTTTTCAAACATATAACAGCGTTTTTTGAAAAATTGTCATAGACTATGGGCGCAGTAATCCTGTTGAAATAAATGCGGATTCCGTTTTTCTTTCTTATGAAGCATTCGCTGCACAGACTGTATTCAGGATTGTCAATCGGCGTACCGCAGAGGGAACATCTGTGGCTTCTTATACAGAAGGTGAGATTTTCCATACATTCATCACAAATATATGTTTCCGTGACGTTGTATGCTACGCCTTTTTTGCAGAAGGCACAGTTGTTCGGAAATAACAGACTCAGAAGCATACTGGAGTAGTATAATATAAATAGAGTCGACAAACACCCAAAAATCTGATATAATAA
>CAJKEB010000054.1 GCA_905198865.1 uncultured Eubacteriales bacterium | reverse complement strand
ATGTGTTGTGAAAAGCGGAACTGGGCTAGGCTTTATTAAGTCAAACTATAATTTATACTATAAAACAAAAGGCTGCTGCGATAATCATCGCAGCAGCCCGCTTGTTTATCGGATTATTTATCCATACCGTAACGTCTTCTGAACTTGTCAACTCTGCCACCGGTATCAACCAGCTTTTGCTTACCTGTGTAGAAAGGATGACAAGCAGAACAAATTTCTATACGTATATCTTCCTTTGTAGAACCTGTTTCGATAACGTTTCCGCAAGCACACTTGATTTGTGTCTGCTTATATTCCGGATGTATTCCCTGCTTCATTGTGTTTCACCTCTTTCGATATATAAACTCAATTATTTACTTTATAAATTTGCAACAGCTGATATTATACCACAACAAAAAATAAAATGCAACACTTTTTTTGAATTTTGCAAAATTATTTTTATATGATACATCAGCGCAATGCAGGGACAGCTATCCGCCCCTGCATTTTTATAAATAATTTGTATATAAAAAGTTACATCAAACTATGCGACATTAGTCACCGAGGCACATATGAATCGATCTTGCGGCTTTAATCCAGTGGCTGTCCTCTTCAACCGACTTATTCTTGCCGATAACGTTCTCAAGTGAGTCATAGCTCAGTTTAGCACCGTCAAGGATTACCATATTTCCGAACTTACCCTGCATAAGCAGCTCAACAGCATATGAACCGTAACGTGTTGACAAAATTCTGTCATTTGCTGTCGGCGAACCGCCGCGCTGTGTATGACCGAGGATTGTAGCACGGCACTCAAGCCCTGCAAGATGCTCAAGCTGTCCGGCAATAACCTCGCCTATACCGCCGAGACGGATAGGATCCGGGCTGTTTTCTATAACCTTTGAAACAACTATGTCGCCGCCGAGAGGCTTTGCACCCTCTGCAACAACAACGATTGCAAAGTTCTTGCCTCTTGCACGGTTCTGCTTGATTGTCTCAGCTACCTTGTTTATATCATAAGGAATTTCAGGTATGAGCGCTGCGTCTGCGCCGCCGGCAAGTGCGGAAGCGATAGATATAAAGCCCGCATATCTGCCCATAACCTCAACAACAATTGTTCTGCTGTGAGACTCGGCTGTTGTTCTGAGCTTATCAATAGCTTCTGTTGCGGTTGCAACCGCTGTATCAAATCCGAATGTTGTATCGGTCGAAGCCAAATCGTTATCAATTGTCTTGGGAACGCCGATTACCTTAACACCCTTACGGGCAAAGTCACGACCCGAAGTGAGAGTACCGTCACCGCCGATAACTATCAGTGCGTCAATGCCGGCTTTTTTCAGATTATTCACGCCGACGTCCGAAACATCGCCTCTCTGTTCCTGACCATGTTCATCAATATAACAGTAGTCAAAAAGATTATCCTTATTAGAGCTGTAAAGAATAGTACCGCCTTTTGAAATAATGCCGGATACATCGTGAAGTGTGAGCGGAACGAACTCCTCCTCACCCAGATAAAGACCGCGGTAACCGTGTCTGATACCTACAACCTCAAGATTATAGTTCTGTATAGCCGTTTTAACAACGGCTCTGATAACCGCATTAAGTCCCGGACAGTCTCCCCCGCCTGTCATTACGCCGATTCTTTTAATTTCACTCATAAATTAATCCTCCTGTCAATGTATGAATACATCAATTTAGTATGAACACATTAATTATGTATGGACATGTTAATATTATTGTCATAATAATTGATAATTATGTTTTTATTCAAAGGCAAAACATAATATATATATCATATTTTATGCAGCGCATACAAATTGGTCAAATATCCCAATCCAACATGCGCCTTTAATAGTTTAACCGATTCAATTACAAATTGCAAGCCTAAAAAGCGAGACATGTCTTTTTTTGTATACTGTAACAAACAGAATTAAACTTCGGGATATTTTTTCCATAAATTCTCCCAACAAAACGGCTTAAAACATTTCCGTGCCTCTATTGCCGCTCAATGTGTAATTTCCCATCCCTCATATTATTGATAAAAAAACTGTAAAAAAATTTTAAATTAGACTTGCTAATATGGAAATGTTGAGTTATAATACAAAGTATGAAGTGCTAAAATTTAAGCAAAATAAATAAATTTGATATAAAATACAGGAGGTTTTCAAAATGGAAAAACAAAAAGTTATCACAAAAATGACTGACGCCGGTTTGGTTGCTGTTGTTCGTGCAAACAGCGCTGAGGAAGCTATCAGAATTTCTGACGCTTGCTTAGAGGGCGGCTGCCCTTCAATTGAGCTTACATTTACAGTTCCGGGCGCTCACAAGGTTATCGAAGCTCTCGCTGCAAAGTACACAAACGGCGAAATGCTTCTCGGCGCTGGTACGGTTCTTGACTCAGAGACAGCAAGACAGGCTATCCTTTCAGGCGCAAACTTCATCGTAAGCCCCGGCTTTAACGCAGAAGCCGCAAAGCTCTGTAACCGTTACGCTGTACCGTATATGCCCGGCACAATGACATTTACAGAGATTCTTACAGCTATGGAAGCAGGCGTTGATATCTGTAAGGTATTCCCCGGCGACATCGTTGGTCCTAACTTCATCAAGGACGTAAGGGGTCCTCTTCCGCAGGCTAAGCTCATGCCCACAGGCGGTGTTGACGTAAACAACGTTGACCAGTGGATTAAGGCAGGAGCTGTTGCTGTAGGCGCAGGTTCTTCACTTACAAAGGGCGCTAAGACAGGCGACTATGCTGCTATCACAGCTACAGCTAAGGAATTCATTGCAAAGATTAAAGAAGCACGTGCTGCTCTTTAATACTGAGGTTTAGTTTTAAAATTATTTTATAATACATACTTTAATAAAGGAGAATTATTACAATGGCTAAGGTTGTTACAATGGGCGAAATCATGCTCAGACTTTCTACACCAAATAACGAGAAATTCATTCAGGCGGACGAGTTTGACATCAACTATGGCGGCGGTGAGGCAAACGTTGCAGTATCACTCGCCAACTATGGTCACGACGCAGAATTCGTTACAGCTGTTCCGGATAACCCAATCGGCGCATGCGCTGTTGCCGCTCTCAGAAAGTACGGCGTTGAGACAAAGAACATCGCAAGAACAGGCGAGAGACTCGGTATCTACTACCTCGAGACAGGCGCTTCAATGAGAGCGTCAAACGTTGTATACGACAGAGCTCACTCTTCAATTTCTACAGCTACTGCTGCTGATTTTGACTTTGACGCTATCTTTGAAGGCGCAGACTGGTTCCACTTCACAGGAATTACACCGGCAGTTTCTGACGCTGCCGCTGAGCTTACAGAGGAAGCTCTTAAGGCTGCAAAGAAGCACGGCGTTACTGTTTCGGTTGACCTCAACTTCCGTAAGAAGCTCTGGTCAAGTGAGAAGGCTCAGAAGGTTATGACAAACCTCATGCAGTACGTTGACGTTTGTATCGGCAACGAAGAAGACGCTGAGAAGGTTCTCGGATTTAAGCCGGGCAACACAGATGTTACCAGTGGTGAACTTGAAATGGCAGGCTATCAGGACATCTTCAATCAGATGATTGACAAGTTCGGCTTCAAGTATGTTATTTCTTCGCTCAGAGAGTCGTTCTCGGCTTCTCACAACGGCTGGTCGGCTTGTATCATGGACGGCGCTTCACGTGAGTTCTATCGTTCAAGAAGATACGAAATCAACCCGATCGTTGACCGCGTAGGCGGCGGCGACTCATTCGCAGGCGGACTTATCTGCGGACTTATAGACAACGCAGACATGGAACCGGTTCCGCGTATGAAGGCAGCTATCGAATACGCTGTTGCAGCTTCGGCTCTCAAGCACACAATCCCGGGCGACTTCAACCTGGTTACACGTGCAGACGTTGAAGCTCTCGCAGGCGGCGACGGCAGCGGCCGTGTTCAGAGATAATTCTGATTTTTTCGAATATTTTAAGGGTCGCATATGCGGCCCTTTTTGTTTGTATATAATATCTGTTTAAAATTTTACCTCTAACCTATTGAAATTCTTACATTTATATAGTATAATTATTTTCTTAATAAAAATTTCAATCAAGGTGCAAAGGAGAACTGTAATGAATAAGATTAAGCTCTATGCATTCAATAACCTGACAAAAACGCTGAGTTTTAATATATACGATGTATGCTACGCCAAAAGCGAGCGCGAGCAAAAGGATTATATCGCCTATATTGACGAACAGTATAATTCAGAACGTCTCACAAAAATTCTGTGCGATGTCACAGATATTATCGGAGCAAACGTACTCAGTATTTCAAAGCAGGACTATGAGCCTCAGGGCGCAAGCGTCAATCTCATGATAAGCGACGAATCCATGACCCCGGCTCAGCCGCCGGTCAGCCATACTGCTGACCAGTTAAACAGCGATGAGATTATGCTGCATCTTGACAAAAGTCACGTTACGGTTCACACCTATCCGGAATATCATCCCGACAACGCAATCTCTACCTTCCGCGTAGATATCTGCGTATCTACCTGCGGTAAGATTTCACCGCTTAAGGCGCTTGACTATCTGATAGGCAGCTTTGATTCCGATATAATCACTGCGGACTACAGAGTCAGGGGCTTCACGCGGGATTTGGACGGTAAAAAGCTATTTATCGACCATGATATAACATCGATTCAGGACTATATCGACAAGAAAACTCTTGAGCGCTATGACGCTATTGATGTAAACGTATATCAGTCCAACATATTCCATACCAAAATGCTTATCAAAGAGATAGACCTTCAAAACTATCTCTTTAAGACGGATGTATACGAGCTTGACCCAAAGACAAGACTTGATATAAGCAGCAGATTAAGACGTGAAATGATAGAGATTTTCAGCGGACAGAATATATATTGATTGGGGGATTGAGCGGTGAACTCACAGAACCATGACCAGAACAGGGCGCCGATTTACGAGGCGCTGAAACGCTTCAAGGCTATGCGTGTTGTTCCGTTTGACGTACCCGGTCATAAGCGGGGCAGAGCCAATCCTGAGCTTACGAGCTTTTTGGGACAATCGTGCATGGAGGTTGACGTGAACTCCATGAAGCCGCTTGATAACCTATGCCACCCTGTCTCGGTTATCCGTGAGGCGGAGGAGCTTGCGGCGGCGGCTTTCGGCGCCAAAAATGCCTTTTTAATGGTGAACGGCACAACGAGCGCAGTTCAGGCAATGGTTTTTTCGGCGGTTAAAGAGGGCGAAAAAATAATCATCCCCCGCAACGTCCACAGAAGCGCAATCAATGCGCTTGTCTTAAGCGGTGCAGTTCCGGTATACGTTAATCCGGGCGTAAATAAAAAGCTCGGTATCCCTCTCGGAATGAGCGTAGACAGCGTGAAAGAGGCTATAGAGAACAATCCCGACGCCAAGGCGGTTTTCGTCAACAACCCGACGTATTACGGAATATGCAGTGACCTTAAAGAAATAGTCAGAATTGCTCACCGCGCAGGAATGACAGTACTCGTTGACGAGGCGCACGGAACGCACTTCTATTTCGGCGACGGCTTCCCGATAAGCGCAATGGCGGCAGGCGCCGATATGGCGGCGGTGAGTATGCACAAAAACGGCGGCTCCCTGACGCAAAGCTCGTTTCTGCTCACGAATAACTTTATCAGCGAGGGCTACACAAGGCAGATAATTAATCTTACTCAGACAACAAGCGGTTCGTATCTGCTTATGTCCTCCCTTGACTTGTCACGCAAAAATCTTGCGATAAACGGCAAAAAAATATATAAAAAGGTTCTTGACTACGCAAACTATGCAAGAGACGAGATAAATAAAATAGGCGGATATTACGCCTTTGGAAGTGACTTAATCGACGGCGGAGCAGTCTATGACTTTGACTTGGCTAAGCTTTCGGTTCACACCCGCGACATAGGTCTTGCCGGCATAGAGGTCTATGACATGCTGAGAGACGATTATGACATTCAGATAGAGTTCGGCGATATAGGCAATATTCTTGCAATCATCTCTGTCGGCGATACGCCGCTGATGATGGAAAGGCTTATCGCGTCGCTCAGCGATATAGAACGGCTTCACCGCAAATCAAGCATCGGCATGTTTGACCATGAGTATATCTCGCCTGAGGTTATCACAACCCCTAAAGAAGCATTCTATGCCGAAAAGCGTTCCGTTCCGATTGAAAAAAGCGGAGGTATGGTTTGCAGCGAGTTTGTCATGTGCTATCCTCCGGGAATACCTATACTTGCACCCGGCGAGCGTATAACAAAGGAAATCCTCGATTATATCGCATACGCCAAGGAAAAGGGTTGTTTTATGACAGGTACCGAGGATGTAAATATTGATTATATTAACGTAATATAGGGATTTATAAATTCAGTAAGTGAGATGAGATTTTATGGAATTATGGTACTCTGAAAACCACAGCGACGATGTGAAATTTTCGCTCAGGGTTGAAAAACAATTATATACAAAGCAAACCGAATTTCAGCGAATTGACGTTATGACCTCAAAGGAGTTCGGCACATTTATGACGCTTGACGGACTTATGATGGTTGCCGAAAAGGACGAGTTTATCTATCACGAAATGATAGTTCATGTTCCTATGTCGGTCAATCCGGACATTAAAAACGTACTTGTTATCGGCGGCGGTGACGGCGGAACCGTTAAACAACTTGTCCGGTACAGCGGGATAGAATCAATTGATCTGGTAGAGATTGACTCTGAGGTTGTTGAAGCGTGCAGAAAATTCCTGCCCTCAGTCAGCTCAGGTCTGAGCGATGAAAGGGTAAATATCCACTATGAGGACGGACTTAAATTCGTGCGGAATACGAAAGAAAAATACGATTTGATTATCGTAGACTCAACCGACCCGTTTGGACCGGGCGAGGGTCTGTTCACGCGTGAGTTTTACGGCAACTGCTGCCGCGCCCTGAGTAATAACGGGATTATGGTTAACCAGCACGAAAGCCCGTATTATGAGAACTATGCCAATTCGCTTATAAGAGCGCACAATCGCATAAAAGGTGTATTTCCGATTCACAGAATATACCAGGCGCATATACCTACATATCCGTCGGGACACTGGCTGTTCGGATTTGCTTCAAACAAATTTGATCCGATCAAAGACTTTGATGCCGAGCGCTGGAACAGTCTCGGACTTGATACAAAGTATTACAACACAGAACTTCACAAGGGCTGTTTCGCCCTGCCGAACTATGTAAAGGAGCTGCTTGACAATGCCTGATTTTCCTGACTTTACCAATACACAGACCTCAAATCTGACAACATACTTAGGCTGTGACGCGGAATATCGTGACGCAGAAATCTGTGTTTTCGGCGCTCCGTTTGACTCCACGACCTCATTCCGACCCGGAACACGCTTTGCATCACAGACGATGCGCCCGGAATCGTGGGGGCTTGAGACCTACAGCCCGTATCAGGACAAAGACCTCTGCGACAAGAATATTTTTGACTGCGGCGAACTTGAGCTGTCACTCGGCGACACTGATAAGGTTTTGTCTCAAATCGAGAGCCATACCGCCAAAATATTAGCCGACGGCAAAACTCCGGTCATGATCGGCGGCGAGCACCTCGTTACGCTCGGAAGTGTACGTGCGGCATATGACAAGTACGGCGATGACCTCAGAATTATTCACTTTGACGCGCACACCGACTTGCGCGATGAAATGTTCGGCGTAGAGCTCAGCCACGCCACTGTTATCCGAAGGTGCGCAGAATTAATCGGTGATAAAAAGATATACCAATTCGGTATACGCAGCGGTGAAAAACACGAGTTCGTATGGGGAGAAAAGCATAATTATATGCACAGGTTTGATCTGAGCGGACTTGACGATGTGATTAAGTCGCTTAAGAAATCGAATTCTCCTGTGTACTTCACTCTTGATCTGGACATTCTTGACCCGTCTGTTTTTCCGGGAACGGGAACCCCTGAACCGGGCGGAATAAGCTATATTGAACTGCAAAACGCTGTTATCGAAATCGGCAGAAGCCTCAACATAATCGGTGCGGATATTGTCGAGCTGTCTCCGCATTATGACCAAAGCGGAGCAAGCACAGCAATAGCGTGCAAAATTTTAAGAGAATTACTGATTTCGATTTAAGTATATTACAGCGAATTATAAATATTAAAATTACAAAAGTTAAGATAAGGAAGGTAGAAAAATGGGAAGAGCATTAATTATCGGCGCCGGCGGTGTTGCCGGAGTTGCAGCGCACAAGTGCTGCGAGAATTACAAGGTATTTTCCGACATCATGATTGCCAGCCGCACCAAGTCAAAGTGCGACGCATTGAAGCAGAGCTGTGAGGAATACAAAAAACGGGTAGGAAGCACTACCAATATTGAAACGGCGCAGGTTGACGCTGACAAAACGGAGGAGCTTGTTGCGCTTATTAATTCATATAAGCCCGAAATTGTTATTAATCTTGCGCTTCCCTATCAGGATCTGACAATTATGGACGCATGCCTTAAAACAGGCGTGAATTACCTTGATACAGCGAACTATGAACCGCCCGATACTGCAAAGTTTGAGTACAAGTGGCAGTGGGCATACCGTGAAAAGTTTGAAAAGGCCGGTCTTACAGCAGTTCTCGGCAGCGGCTTTGACCCGGGTGTGACGGGCGTTTTCAGCGCATATGCCATGAAGCATGAATTTGACGAGATTAACTATATCGACATACTCGACTGCAACGGCGGCGACCACGGCTATCCCTTTGCAACAAACTTTAACCCCGAAATCAACATTCGTGAAGTTTCGGCAAACGGAAGCTACTGGGAGGACGGAAAATGGGTTGAAACAAAGCCCATGGAAATCAAGCGTGAGTACGACTTTGCCCAGGTCGGCAAAAAGGACATGTATCTTCTTCACCACGAAGAACTGGAATCTCTCGGTCAGAACATTAAAGGCATAAAGCGTATCAGGTTTTTCATGACCTTCGGTCAGAGCTATCTTACGCACCTGAAATGCCTTGAAAACGTAGGTATGACCTCGATTGAGCCTATTACGTATGAGGGCAGAGAAATAGTGCCGCTTCAGTTCCTGAAAGCGGTGCTTCCGGATCCGGCTTCGCTCGGTCCGAGAACAGTCGGCAAGACCAATATCGGCTGTATATTTATCGGGAAGAAGGACGGCAAGGATAAGACCTACTACCTGTACAATGTATGCGACCATCAGGAGTGTTACAGAGAAGTCGGTTCACAGGCTATTTCTTATACGACAGGTGTTCCTGCGATGATTGGAACAATGCTTGTTGCAAAAGGAGTATGGAATAAACCGGGAGTATTTACGACAGATGAGTTTGATCCTGATCCATATATGGACGCACTTAACAAATACGGACTTCCATGGAAAGTTGACGAAAATCCCGTACTGGTTGATTGATATTAAAGTGCCGTAAACGGATAATTTTTGCGGATTACAAGGAGAATTATTATGAAATTTGATGAGTTAAAGACACCCGCTTATATTATTGATGAAAAAAAACTTATACATAATCTTGAAATATTAAAGAGTGTCGAAGAGCATACGGGGTGTCATATACTTCTTGCACAGAAAGCATTTTCATCATATGCGTTGTATCCGCTTATATCGCAATACATAAGCGGAACAACGGCAAGCGGGATTTTTGAGGCAGAACTCGGGCATGAGTGCATGGGAAAAGAAAATCATGTTTTTGCACCTGCATTTACAGATGAAGATATGGATAAACTTGTAAAAATATGTGACCATGTTGTCTTTAACTCAGTAAATCAGCTTATATGCCATAAAGAGAAGTGTATAAATAACAGAGTGAGCTTCGGACTGCGTGTTAATCCTGAGCATTCAACACAGGGAGATCATGCAATATATGATCCATGTGCCCCGGGCAGCAGACTTGGAGTAACAGAAGAAAATCTGAAAAAAGCACTGCAGAAAAATCCTGATGCACTTGCCGGAATGGAGGGTATTCACTTTCATACACTATGTGAGCAGAATTCCGATGATTTAGAGAAAACTCTAAATGTTGTTGAAGAAAAATTCGGCTTTCTGATGCAGTCTGACAGTATAAAATGGGTCAACTTTGGCGGCGGACATCATATAACAAGGGATGATTATGATATAAAAAGGCTTGAAAATTGCATAAATCATGTTAAAAGAACTTATAATGTGGATGTTTATGTCGAACCTGGAGAGGCTGTTGCATTAAATGCCGGTTATCTTGTAACAACAGTTCTTGATAAGGTCGAAAACGGAATAACGACACTTATACTTGATACATCAGCAGCATGTCATATGCCGGATGTGCTTGAAATGCCATATGTGCCGCCATTAAGAGATGCCGTAAGGCTTGATGATATCAATGCCGATATATGGGAAAAGCCTGCTGATGGAAGATTCAGGTACAGATTATCGTCATATACATGTCTTGCAGGTGACATAACCGGTGATTATGAGTTTGATTCAGAAGTAAATGCAGGAGACAGGCTTGTATTTGAGGATATGGCAATATATTCAATGGTAAAAAACAATACATTTAACGGAATACCATTGCCGGACATTGCAATTATGGATGCAAATGGCGATTGCAGGGTATGGAAACATTTTGATTACGATGAGTTTAAAAGGAGATTGTAAATTGGGTGAATTATTATGTAATCCAGCTTACGACGGATTTCGTATGCCGGCGGAATTTGAGCAGCATCATGGATGTATTATGATTTGGCCTGAAAGACCGGGGTCGTGGGCATATGAAGCAAGAGAGGCGAGAAAGGCATTTTGTTCCATAGCAGAAGCGATAGTAGAAAGCGAACAGGTTTATATGCTGGTTTCAGAAAGACAGTATGAAAATGCACTTCAAATGCTTTCGGACAAAATAAGATTAGTTATTATGGATTCCGATGATGCATGGGCAAGAGATACAGGACCGACATTTGTCGTAAGCGGCGATGCTGATGTTTCGTATAAAGATAGAATTTTAAGAGGAATTAACTGGAAATTCAATGCATGGGGCGGTGAGTATGATGGATTGTATGCCGACTGGAGCAGGGATGATAAGATTGCGATAGAGTTTATGAAGCATTTCGGATGTGACTATTACAATGCAGCACCATTTGTTCTTGAAGGCGGTTCTATACACACAGATGGAGAAGGAACACTTCTTGTTACAGAAAATTGTCTTTTAAGCAAAGGACGCAATCCGGGACTTTCAAAGCCACAGATTGAAGAAAAACTTAAAATGTATTGCAATGTCCACAAAATAATATGGCTTCCTTGTGGAATATATAATGACGAAACCAACGAGCATGTGGATAACGTGTGTGCATTTACATCGCCGGGTGAGGTTGTTCTTGCATGGACGGATGACAAAAATGATCCACAGTACGAGATGAGCATGTCATGTCTTAAAGTTCTTGAAAATGAAACAGATGCGAAAGGAAGAAAAATAAAGGTTAGGAAACTTCCAATTCCTTCAAATCATATATGCATAACGGAGTATGACCTTAAAGGACTTGAATTTGAGGACGGTGAGGATGAAAGGGAAGCAGGAGAGAGACTTGCTGCATCATATGTCAATTTTTATATATCAAACAAAGCAGTTATAGTTCCCCAGTTTGGTGATAAAAACGATAAAGCAGCATGTGATATTTTATCGGAGGCATTTCCTGAAAGACAGATAATTCCAGTGTATGCAAGGGATATAATTGTCGGAGGCGGCAATATACACTGCATTACACAGCAGATACCGAAAGCGGAAGGTTTTGACTGATATTATATTTTTGAAAATTTGAGGAGA
>CAJKEB010000053.1 GCA_905198865.1 uncultured Eubacteriales bacterium | reverse complement strand
CCTATCGTGGCGGCAAGCCGCCCTACCGTAGTTTGCATTACCGCCCATTGCATGGGCGGTGCATGGCTGCAAGCTTTGCTTGCAATGTATACTCATATAAACTACAATTTATCGCAATTTGCAATAGTTTTTCTATTAACTTTAAATCCGGAGGCAAGCTTTTAATAAAACACATAATTAATTGGCTATGCGACACATTTATTTACGGATAATAACAGACCTCTCCCGAAGGAGAGATCCGCTTTTTACAACAGTTCAAATGCGCCGGTATACAGCTGATAATATCTGCCCTTTTGGGCAATCAGGTCGTTATGGCTGCCGCGCTCTATAATCTCACCGTTTTCAAGCACCATTATTGCGTCCGCATTCCGAACGGTTGAAAGCCTGTGAGCTATTACAAACGTTGTTCTACCCTTCATCAGCCCATCCATACCCTTTTCTATCAGAGCTTCGGTTCTCGTATCTATCGAGCTTGTCGCCTCGTCAAGGATAAGCACCGGCGGGTCGGCAACCGCTGCACGTGCGATTGCGATGAGCTGTCTCTGCCCCTGGCTGAGATTTGCTCCATCAGCAGTCAGCTGAGTATTGTACCCGTCGGGCAGATGCGTTATGAACCAGTGTGCATTGGCAATCTTTGCAGCTTTAATTACTTCTTCATCGGTTGCATCGAGCTTTCCGAATCGGATATTGTCCATTACCGTGCCGGTAAACAGATGTGTATCCTGAAGCACCATACCGAGCGAACGCCTAAGGTCGTCTTTCTTAATCTTGTTTATATTTATTCCGTCATACTTTATCTTTCCGTCCGGCACGTCATAGAAGCGGTTTATCAGATTGGTTATGGTGGTCTTTCCGGCGCCTGTCGAGCCGACAAAGGCTATCTTCTGACCCGGTTGGGCATAGAGCGAAACGTCGTTAAGCACTGTTTTCTTGCCGTCATAGCTGAAGGTCACGTGCTCAAATTCAACCTCACCCTTAAGAGGCGCATATTCGACTGAACCGTTATTAAGAATCTGCTTCCATGCCCAATGCCCGGTTCTGTGAGCAACCTCATGCACTGTGCCGTCCTCATCAATTACAGCGTTAATGAGAGTTGCCTTTCCGTCGTCTGTCTCCGTCTCCTCGTCAAGGAGCTCAAATATTCTCTCAGCCCCTGCCATTGCATTCAGTATTGAGTTAACCTGCTGCGACATCTGGGTTATCGGCTGGGAGAACGAGCGTGTATATTGCAGGAACGCAATCAATGCGCCGATACTGAGCGCAAACAGTCCCTCGTTTGTGTTTCCGCTGATAATCGTCAGATATGCGCCGATTATTGCGGTAAGCGCATAGTGTATGTTCGCAAGATTACCCATAATCGGCATGAGGATATTTGCAAAAGTATTTGCGTTTGCGGCAGTACCGGCAAGCGAATTATTTATTTGACAGAACTTCCGCTTTGACTTATCCTCATGGCAGAAAACCTTAACAACCTTCACGCCCTCAATCATCTCTTCGGTATAACCGTTGACCGCGCCGAGAGCGTTCTGCTGTTTTCTGAAATACAAAGCCGAACGCTTGCCGATAAATTTAATAATCGCAAGCATCAATACCAGTATGGCAATAACCAGCAGTGTCAGTACCGGACTTAACACAATCATCATAATAAACACAGATACAACCGTGATAGCAGATGATATAAGCTGCGGTATACTCTGTGACAGCATCTGTCGGAGCGAGTCGGCGTCGTTTGTATAGCGGCTCATTATATCACCGTTTGAATTTGTGTCGAAATACTTTATCGGCAGCTTCTGCATATGCTTAAACATCTGATTTCGTATTGTGTACAGCGTTCCGCAGGATATACCAACCATTATTCGGTTATAAACCCATGTAGAAAAAGCACCGATAATATAAATTCCGAGCATCAACAGTATCTGCAATATAAACGGAACCAAATTGACATGCTCCTGTCCGATAAACGGAACGATATAATCATCTATAACCGGCTTAAGCAGGTATGTACCGTAGACATTCGCTCCGCTTGAAATAATAACGCACACAACAACCGCAAGCAGTTTAATCTTATATTGCTTGAAATACGAAAACAACCTTGCTGCTGTCTTTTTTGTGTTTTTAGGCTTCTTCATTACGCCTTGTTTTCCCGGATGTCCCATCGGCGGCATATTACTCAGCTCCTTTCTGCTGTGATTCATATACTTCACGGTATATATCGTTATTCCTGAGCAGCTCCTCATGAGTTCCAACTCCATTGATACGACCGTTATCCATAACCACAATCTTATCTGCATGCTCAATCGAACTGATGCGCTGCGCAATAATTATTGTTGTCGTGTCAGACAGCTTTCTTGCAAACGCGTCACGGATCTTTGCATCGGTTGCTGTGTCAACAGCACTTGTACTATCGTCAAGGATTATTATCTTAGGCTTTCTGAGAAGCGCACGTGCGATACACAGCCTCTGCTTCTGACCGCCGGAAACGTTAACTCCGCCCTGACCCAAATTGGTGTTATATCCGTCAGGGAATGACATGATAAAGTCATGCGCCTGTGCGTCCTTACACGCCTCGATAATCTCCTCATCCGTTGCATTCTCGTCACCCCAGCGCAGATTGTCAAGTATAGTACCGCTGAACAGCACGTTTTTCTGTAGCACCATTGAGACCTCTCCCCTCAAGTGATCAAGCTTGTATTCACGCACGTCATGACCTCCGACAATAACTCTGCCCTGAATAACATCGTGCAATCTCGGTATAAGCTGAACAAGCGAGGTCTTCGACGAACCTGTACCGCCGATAATTCCAACCGTCTCGCCCGACTTAATATCAAGGTTTATGTGACGTACGGCACAGTTCATTATGTCGTTGTGATAACTGAAAGCAACGTCATCAAACTTTATTGAGCCGTCTTCAAGTCTTAAATCCTCATTGGCGTTTTCATCTGTTATATCTATTTTTTCGTTTAAAACTTCAACAATTCTGTCCCCGCTCGCCTTTGAATTAACAAGCATAACGAAAACCATTGAAACCATCATGAGAGACATAAGGATCTGAGTAACATATGTAATAAAGCTGGTAAGCTGACCTGTCTGCATATCGCCCACAATAATCATGTTGCCGCCGAACCATAGAATAGCAACTATACAGGCGTAAACTACCATCTGCATGATTGGCATGTTGACAATAATCAAGCGCTCAGCCGAGAGCTGTGCACTCCAGACATCGTGGGTAGTATCTCTGAAAATATCATTTTCATGATTTTCACGGACGAATGCCTTAACCACTCTGACTCCTGCAAGGTTTTCCTGAATAACACGGTTGAGATCATCTATCTTTCTGAGCATAAGTCTGAACTTCGGCATTGCATACTTTGACACGATGAACATCATAACACCAATAATCGGAACGGCAAATAGGAACACTACTGAAAGTCTTGCATTAATCGAGATTGACATAACCAGAGCCATTATAAACATCAGCGGCGCACGAACACAGGCACGTAAAACCATCATTGTTGAGTTCTGGATATTCGTCACATCTGTTGTCATTCTCGTTACAAGTGACGATGTACTAAACCTGTCAATATTGCTGAACGAAAAATCCTGTATCTTAAAGAATAGCGCCTGACGAATACTTGCAGCAAATCCGGCCGACGAAACCGAAGCCGTTCTTGCAGCTCCCGCACCGAATACAAGCGACAGCATAGCCATAACAACCATCAGCGCTCCCATTCTGAATACATATCCTATGTCCGAATTCATAATGCCGACATCTACAAGATTTGCCATGATAAGGGGTATTGTCGTTTCCATAATAACCTCGCCGGCAATAAGCAGAGGCGTGGCAACGGCATACTTGCGGTCTCTGCCGCTCATAAGTTTCAGTAACGTTTTTAGCATATGATTCCTCCTTATTTGTGACCGCGATTTTCAATCGCGTATACTGTTACTAAGCGTTTGTGCCATGGTATGTAAAGTCAATAATCAGCCTTAGTTGTGCTGGCTGTGACCGCGATTTTCAATCACGTATATTGTAATATTGCAGCGGCGGATATTATCCGCCCGCAGGTTTTTGCAATAAATTATAGTTTGACTTAATAAAGCCTAGCCCAGTTCCGCCCGCCAGACCCGGGCGGGTAACATCTTCCCCTCCGGGGAAGCCGTTATTAGGGGCGCTGCCCCTAAGACCCCGAAGTCAGGGGTGTTAGGGGATGAAATCCCCTAAATCGCGTCTCCTGTAGGGAGACACGATCGAGCGCTCGGGGCGGAGGCGGCGAGCGCAATTGGGTGGGCGAACTGCGCGTCAAACTATAATTTATATCACTAAACCAAGGATAATTACAATTATTAACAAGCCGACAATTAATTACGTCTCCCGAACGGAGACATGACTGCACTCGCCGCTCATAATAATATTCCCGATAATTCTTTCAAGTAATTCTATCAGCATATCAAGTTCATCATCTGAAATACCGGCATACATCTTCTCGTCAAACTTATCAAAAATCGCCCGGCAGTCATGAACCGCCCTTACGCCCTTTTCTGTAACAGACAAGTTCTTCTGTCTGAGATTTCTTTTGTCCTCGTGCTTTTCAATCAGCCCCGCCTTCTCCATTCTCTTTGTAGATACAGCAACACTTGCCGGTGTAATCCCCAGAAACTCCGCCAGCTCAATCTGCGTACACCCGTCATGCTCAATTATGAATTCAAGCGCCGGAAGCTGCGCCGCAGTCAACTTTTCATCCTCAAGCAGACCAAAAAACTGGTTACGCTTTAAAACGTCCAGCTTTCCAAACCGCTTGTTGATTTCACAATACTTTGTCATACTATCTCCCTCAATCAGAAATACTGTCATAAAATTGTTTAACATCTAACAGTTAGCTGTTTAACTATTATGGCATAATATATCTTAATGCCAATAGGCTGAATGTGAACAATATGTTAATTATGCAGCTGTACCAAAGCAGAGGACTATTATGTCAATTATAGTTTATCCCTATTATTTGTAATTATCTAAAATTCATAATCCACAACTCGCCTTTCGCTCACGTTCGGACGGACAAAATTTGCGCCGACGTTTTTATGCAGCTCATGCTCCTGATATACGGCAAGATCCTCTTTTGACTTAAACTCCGAAACAAGCACGACATCTGACGCCGCTTCGCTTGTGTTAAAGTTCAGTCCAACCTGTATACTAACAAGCTCCGGGATTTTGCCCATAAGATTTTCGAGGTTTTCTTTTATTGCCTGAGCCTTTTCGAGCTTATCGGGCGTATCTTTCATTCTCCATACTACTATATGCTTTATCATTACAAATTCTCCCTTCTATATAAAACAAACCGGTCAAAAATGACCGGTCTGCAAAATTAAATCAAATTTATCTGTCTTTTCTGCGAAGAAAGACAGGAACATCAATACCGTCGTCCTCGCCAACCTTGCTGAAAAGGTTACTTGACGGAGCCGGGTCGTATGAGCTCTGCGTGAAAGCCGGCTGCTGCGGAGCCTGATTATAATTAGCATTAGGCTGTGCCTGCTGAGCACCGCCGAAGCTTCCCATTCCGCCCAAAAAGCTTGAGAACGGATTTGTATCCTCCTGTTTCTTCTCCTCAGCTCCGGGAACATTGCCCTTGAAGCCTGTAGCAATAACAGTGATTGCAATCTCATCGCCCATATTTTCATCGATAATGGCACCAATAATAATATTTGCATCTGAATCAGCAGCTTCTTCAACCAATTCGGCAGCGGTCTTAACCTCAAGGATACCGAGGTCTTGTCCGCCCGTTACGTTAAGAATAACGCCCTTTGCGCCTTCGATTGTTGTTTCAAGAAGAGGACTATGTATAGCTTTCTTGGCAGCTTCTTCAGCTCTGTTCTCACCTGTTGCGCGGCCTATACCCATGTGAGCAAAGCCGGTATCCTTCATGATTGTCTTAATATCGGCAAAGTCAAGACTGATAAGACCGGGTCTTGAAATCAAGTCAGAAATACCCTGAACGCCCTGTCTCAAAATATCGTCTGCCATTTTAAACGACTCTGTAAGCGGAGTTCTGTTTTCTGCAACCTCAAGCAGCTTGTCATTAGGTATAACAACAAGTGTGTCAACTTCCTTCATGAGGTTTGTGATACCTATATCACTGTTTTTCTGACGGGTCTTGCCCTCAAACCAGAACGGCTTGGTTACGATACCGACAGTCAGTATGCCTTCTTCCTTTGCGGTCTTAGCAACGATAGGAGCCGCACCGGTTCCCGTTCCGCCGCCCATACCTGCGGTAACAAATACCATATCGGCACCCTGAACAGCCTTCTTAATATCCTCAACGCTCTCCTCGGCAGCCTTTTGACCAACCTCAGGAACTGCACCTGCGCCGAGACCCTTTGTAATCTTTTCACCAATCTGAATTTTCTGCGGCGCCTGAGATAAGGTGAGATCCTGCTTGTCCGTATTTACGGCAATAAAATCAACACACTTAACATCAGCGTCAATCATTCTGTTAACAGCGTTGTTACCGCCGCCGCCGACACCGATAACTTTAATCTTGGCTGGGTTTGTAGCTTCTGTATCAAACTGGAACACGTTATTTCCTCCTCATATAAATAAACTCACAATTATCTACTTTAATTATATCTATTATACCATGAAATTTAATTTTGTAAATAGAAATTTTTAAACTTTCTTAAAAAATATTACGATGTTGTAACAAAAGATATAAAAAAGTGTTGATGAGGAATGATTTATCAGCGAAATGTACAAACACAAAATAAGACAATCCGCAGAACCAAAAATCCCGCAAAGCCGTACGCTTTGCGGGAAAAGGAGCATCCCCGGAGCGTAAAGCAAACTCTGCACGCAGAGTTTGCGGTTAGCGCAGGGATTTGCGACGCTAGCATGCCGTGTAAATCTGCTTATACGGATTTTTGGTGTCCGGCGTCAGGACGAAGAAGTTTTTCTTCATTATTATCTGCTTATCGCCGCCGAACAGCTCAATGTATTTATCAACATATTCTTCGATTTCCGCAAGGTCTTTCTTTGTTGCCTTTTCGGCGAAGATATTCTTTGGCAAGTCGAACGGGAGCTCGTCACATCTTAAGAAAATCTTGCCGCCGTGCATTCCGGTAGCGCAAAATCTCTCTACAACAGTGCTTCTGTCCTCGTGACCTATACCGAGCACAATGATATAACCTCCCGCCTGGTACTCGCCGAGGAAGCTGCCTGCTTTGCCGCCGATAACCAGAACCGGGACTTTGTCCTTATACGCCTTCATATGAATACCGGCGCGGTAACCTGCGTCGCCCTTTACAAAAATCGTTCCGCCGCGCATTGCATAGCCGGTTGCGTCACCCGATGAACCGTGAATTGCGATAACTCCATCGTTCATAGTGTCTCCGGTTGCGTCCTGGGCGTTGCCGTATACATTGACCGTTGCGCCGTTGAGGTAAGCGCCGAGTGCATTGCCGGGCGTACCGTTTACGGTAAGCTCCTTTCCTGATAATCCGCAGCCGATATAACGCTGACCTAAACAGTTGTCTACTTCTATCTTCTTGTCGCGTGTTGCGCGGATTTTCTTATTGATTTCGTCATAATACGTAAGTCCTGCATTTATCTTCATTACTTTGCACCTCCAAGATCTACATCTCTGACCTGCTTTGCAAATGCCATTTCCTGCGGTCTTTCAGCAATTGCTTCAAAGTCAATCTGGTCGAGCGGAGTCTGCTCACGCACAAGACGTGTATATATTCCGGCTCTTTCAATATCGTCTATCAGAATAAAGCCCTTGAGCTTATTATCGGCTGTGAACAGCTTCTTATATCTCACTCCATTCTCGTCTCTGGAAACAATGACTTCGCCGTCATAGCTTCCGGCAGTAATAACATGCAGTCCCCAGAAGCCGATTGAGTTCATCGGAATAGCATCATCATAGAGCTTTTCGCCGCCCGCCATGTTTATACCTGCGTCCTCGCCCTGTCTGTAAGCGTTCGGGAGTAGCGCCAGAACCTGATTCTGACCTGTGGTTATATTAAAGCTCTCGGCGCAGTCGCCTGCCGCATATACATCATCAAGTGTTGTCTTGCATTTTAGGTCAGTCACTATACCGCGATTAACATCGCCGCCGGCTTCTGACACAAGCTCAGTGTTTGCGCGTACGCCGACCGCTATTACAACCACGTCATAATCTATTGACTTTCCGCTCTTGAGCGTTGCGGTTCCGTCCTCAAACTTGTCAACACTGTCCTCAAGATAAAACTTCACACCGCGTTCTTCGATAAATTTCTGAACGATTGCCGAACCCTCCTCGTCAAGAATACTCGGCAGTATTCTGTTTGCAAGATCAACGATAGTCAGGCTCTTGACCTTATCGCTGATACCCTCGGCGCACTTAAGGCCAATAAGTCCGGCACCCACAATAAGCACGCGTGACTCGCTGTCTATTGCGGCGTCAAGTGCCTTTGCATCATCAAGCGTCATAAAGCTGAACTTATTTTCGACCTTGTCAAGACCGTTCATAGGGGGAACAAACGGTCTTGAGCCGGTTGCGACCAACAGCTTTTTGTATTCCACTGTTTTGCCGCTGCTGAGCTTGACATTTTTCTCCTCTGCATTTATTTTTTCGGCTTTTGTTCCGAGTATAAGCTCGACGCCGTTTTTCTGATAGAAATTCTCCGGTCTGTAGCGGAGCATATTCTCCTCTGTGGTCTTGTTCCAGAGGTAATACGAGATAAGCGGACGTCCGTAAACAACATAATTCTCGTCAGAAACAACACATATGCTGCCTTCTTTATCAAGGCTTCTGATACCTTCGATACAGCCAACCGCAGCAATCGAGTTTCCGATAATCAAATAATCATACTTCATGATATTAACCTCCCTATCTTTCTTCATACACGATTGCATGGTTGGGACAGCCCGTTACACACGCAGGCTCTCCGCACGAATTGTTAAGGCACAGCTGACATTTCTGAACCGCCTTATGATCCGGCGACGGCATAATCGCGCCGTAGGGGCATGACAGAATACAAGTGAAGCAGCCGACGCATTTGTCCGTGTCAATAACGACAACGCCGTCGTCGCCCTTGCTGAGTGCCCCCGAAATGCAGCCTTTAACGCAGAGCGGCTCATCGCACTGACGGCAGTTGACCGCAAAGCTGATCTTGTTATCACCCTCGACCTGAATTCTGGGGTGTATTTCTTTTCCTTTGAGCGCCTTAACCATATCGTCCATACCGGAGTTGGCAAAAGCACATTGATATTCACACAAATGGCATCCGAGACACCATTCTTCATTCACATATACTCTCTTCATCAGATAACCCTCCGTTTATTCTCCGGCATACTTAATGCCCAAAATCTCCAGTTCTTTCTCGTTCATATCAACACCGCGAAGCATAAGACGGTTGCCTCTTAATGCTTCGATTGAGTTGATACCCATACCGCCCATCATTTCCTTTATTTCATGAGTCCACGCATTGACTAAGTTTACAAGACGCTGCTTGCCGTCAATCGGATTAAGTCTCTTAACGAGTTCGGGAACCTGAGTTGCAATACCCCAGTTACACTTACCACTCTGACAGCTTCTGCAAAGATGACAGCCCATGGCGATAAGAGCGGATGTAGCGATGTAGCATGCGTCAGCGCCCAAGGCGATAGCCTTTACTACATCCGCACTGCTTCTGATGCTTCCGCCGACAACGACCGATACCTCGTCACGGATGCCCTCATCACGCAGTCTTTGGTCAACGCTTGCGAGCGCAAGCTCAATCGGAATACCGACATTGTCACGAATTCTCTTCGGCGCGGCACCCGTGCCGCCTCTGTAACCGTCAATAGCGATTATATCAGCACCGCTTCGCGCAATACCGCTTGCTATTGCCGCAACATTATGCACAGCCGCAATCTTGACGATGACAGGCTTTTTGTAGTCACTCGCCTCCTTGAGCGAGAATACAAGCTGTCTCAAATCCTCAATCGAATATATATCATGATGCGGAGCCGGAGAAATAGCGTCCGAGCCCTCGGGAATCATTCTTGTCTTTGAAATATCGCCGACGATTTTTGTACCGGGAAGATGTCCGCCTATACCGGGCTTTGCACCCTGACCCATCTTTATCTCAATGGCAGCGCCGGTGTTTAAATAGTCCTCATGCACGCCGAAACGGCCTGACGCTACCTGAACTATTGTATTAGGGCCGTACTGATAGAAGTCCTCATGCAGTCCGCCCTCACCTGTGTTGTACAGAATACCGAGTTCCTCTGCGGCTGTTGCAAGGCTCTTGTGCGCGTTATAGCTGATTGAGCCGTAAGACATGGCAGAAAACATAATCGGTGTTTCAAGTTCAAGCTGAGGAGACGTCTCCGGGACGATATTGCCGTTTCTGTCGCGTACTATGTTATGGGTTTTCTTGCCCAGATATGTCTTTGTCTCCATCGGCTCACGCAGCGGGTCGATTGACGGGTTGGTAACCTGAGACGCATTAATCAGGATTTTGTCCCAGTATACCGGATAATCCTTCGGGTTACCCATCGCCGAAAGCAGAACCGCACCGGTACCAGCCTGGCGTATAACGTCACTGATTGCCTCGTTTGTCCAGTTGGCGTTCAGCTTGAATGTATTGTCACTCTTTACTATTTTAAGAGCGTTTGTCGGGCAGATGCACACGCATCTCTGGCAGTCAACGCAGGTTCTGCTGTTGCTTACCATCTTGCCCAGATCTGCGTCATAGTGATGAACCTCGTTTGAACACTGACGCTCGCACGCTCTGCAGCCGATACACAAATCAGGGTTGCGTACCGCCTCATATTCAGGATATAAATAATCACGTATCATTATTCCGCACCTCCGATTTCTTCCATAGCGTCGTCATAAAGTCTTACGATAACCGGTTCTCCGCCTCTCGGTGACCAGATGTTGTCAAGCTCCGGCTCGATAACGCGCATTGCACATTCCTCGCTTGCGATGTATACCATGTCGTCCTTTTCGCCGACAACCATACTGCGCAGCTTAAGTCTGTCATTGAGCGCCATCATGCCTCCCGTAAATCCGAGAAGGATAGAGAACGGACCTGTGATGAGCAGGCTGCTGAAGGTGTTTCTGAGGAACTTCATGCGGCTGCGCTCCGGCTCAGGCATATGGTCGATTGTTGACCAGAACGGCGCTGCGACAATGCTTGCCATTTCCTCAAGCGTCAGCTTCTTTTTTCTCAGAAGATAGTCAGTGATGTATGTGATAACCTCAGTATCAGTCAGAAGAGTGCACTTATAGCCGTACATCTCGATAAATCTGCGGTTTGCATCGTATGACGAAATCTCACCGTTATGTACGATTGAATAGTCGAGCATCGCAAACGGATGCGCACCGCCCCACCAGCCGGGTGTGTTTGTCGGATAACGTCCGTGCGCCGTCCAGCAGTAGCCCTCGTACTCGTCCAGCCTGTAAAACCTTCCTACGTCCTCCGGGAAGCCGACAGCCTTGAACACGCCCATGTTCTTGCCGCATGAGAAAACATAGCAGCCGTCAATCTGAGTGTTAATCTTGTTGACGCAGCGAACTACGTATTCTTTCTCATCAAGTTGTGACGCAGCGAGCTTGGTCTTGAGCGGGTCAACAAAGTAACGCCAGATAAGAGGCTCGTCTTTAATTTCGGGAATTCTGTTGATTGGAATTTTAGACAGATTAATGACATCAAAATGCCTGTCGAGATACCTTTCACAAACTTCTTTCTGCTCATTGCTCTCATAGAATACGTGAAAAGCATACTGGTTTTTGTACTCGGGGTAGATACCGTAACCGGCAAAACCGCCGCCGAGACCGTTTGAGCGGTCGTGCATAACGGCAATTGAATTAATGATTGCTTCACCGTTTATTCTCTTTCCGCTTTTAGAGAATATTCCGGAAATAGCGCAACCCGACGGAATTCTGTTTCCGTTTTGACCTTCTTTTAAAAGCATAAGTTCTTCCTCCTTTATTCTAACAGGGTATTACCGTTCCCTTAATTTATTTACTGTAAATTATTTCCGAATAAAAGAAAAAGCGCCCGTCTGTCGAAATAAATCGACTGACGAACGCCTTTGTTCGGTTTAATAAGTATATCATTATATAAAAATTTTGTCAACCAACAAATTGAACAAATTGACTGCGAAAAATTATATCGTTTTTGTCGCAAACGGTATGTCTGGTGTATTATAGATAAGGAAAACTAAATTATAGTTTATGAGTGAAGCCCTCTCCGTCAGCTCCGCTGACACCTCTCCCGGAGGGA
>CAJKEB010000052.1 GCA_905198865.1 uncultured Eubacteriales bacterium | reverse complement strand
GCGAGGCGGCTGCGCACCTATCGTGGCGGCAAGCCGCCCTACCGCAGTTTGCATTTCTACCTGAAACAGGTGGAGTCAATTAAACTACAATTTAAACTATTCACATAAACAATATACTCTCAATTCACCTACAGCCTCACAATATAATGCAAATCAGTCCGCCGCTGCCTTCGTTGATTATGCGCTCTAAGGTCTCGCGCAGCTTATCCCTTGCGTCCTCAGGCATTTTTGCGAGCTTATTATGCAAGCCTTCATTTACCAGTTCATGCAGTGATTTGCCGAAAATATTTGACTGCCAAATCTGCTTCGGGTCACTCTCAAATTCGCTCATCAGGTATTCAATAAGCTCCTCTGACTGACGCTCAGTTCCGACAAGCGGGCTGACCTCTGTCTGGATATTTGCCTTAATCATATGTATTGATGTCGCACCGGCTTTCAGCCGCACACCGAACCGGCTGCCCTGCTTTATTATTTCAGGCTCTTCAAGCGTAAGCTCGTCAATTGACGGATACACAATGCCATAGCCCTTTGCATCCACCTCACGCAGTGCGGCAGCTACCTTGTCATACTCCTTTTTCATTCTGGACATTGTCTCAAATTCGGACAATAACCCTTGCCTGTCGTTTATATTAAGACCCGACCTCTCGTTAAGCGTCTTATAGAACAGACTGTCAGGCACAGAAACCTCAATTCTCGCCTCGCCGTAGCCGGGGCTTATCACAGTTATGTCGGCCTTATCAACAAATTCACAGTCATCACGCAGTCTCTCCGGGAGCTTTTTCACATCGGAAATCTTGTCAGCCGAATCCATCGCCTTGTATATCTTGTCGGCTATGCTCTCGCCTTCGGAATCCGTGAGCCATGCAGGAACAGAAACAGACAGCTCCTTGAGCGGGAACTCGTACAGTATTTTTTCCATAATATCGTTTATGTCATCAACTGTGAGTTCTGAACAATTAGTCGGTATTACGGTTGCATTATACCTATCGGCTAAGGTCTCGGCGAGCTTCTTTGTCTGCTTGGATTCCGGGTTCGCCGAATTGAGCAGTATAACAAAAGGCTTGTTCAGTGCAAGCAGCTCGTTTATAACCCGCTCCTCTGCCTCGATATAATCCTCTCGCGGAATCTCGGTTATGCTTCCGTCAGTGGTAACAACAACTCCGACGGTTGAGTGTTCGGATATAACCTTACGCGTACCTATTTCCGCCGCCTGTTCAAACTGCATCGGATTAGCCGACCACGGAGTCATTACCATTCTCGGCATCTCATCTTCGATATGACCGAGCGCTCCGGGAACGACATAACCAACGCAGTCAATCATTCTGACCTTTAGGTTGGCATGATTGCCAATCGTTATCTGAGCCGCCTCGTTGGGAATAAACTTCGGTTCGGTTGTCATAATCATCTTGCCGGCGGCAGACTGCGGCAATTCGTCCATTGCGCGCTCGCGCTTATAATCGTTTTGGATATTGGGCAGCACGAGCAGATCCATAAACCGCTTTATAAACGTAGATTTTCCTGTTCTGACCGGACCCACAACTCCAATATAAATATCCCCCTGGGTCCTCAGCGCAATATCACTATACAAATTATCCCTCATTGCTTTTTCCTCCTTGATTGATTGACCTATTACTTTGGTATACGCATACATCATTTGTTTAAATCATATGCAAGCCTTTATAGTATTATGAATTCATTGCCAAAAAAAGTTTGACCATGTGTAACCAAATTATAAATCCGGCATAATGTAATAGTGAGCAGGGCTGAAGGAGGACGGCGATGTTTAGGAAAAGATGCTTTAAAAAGAGACCGAAAGGCGGGGCGGCGCTTATAGGTCCTATGCTTGTTGCTCTCGGAGTCGGTGTTTTCCTCGCATATATTATCCCAAACTATATACTCATTGCACTGTTCGGCATCGCTCTTATAATTATCGGGATTAAGTTCATTTGCAAATAACAATTATTATATAAATATAAATCCATAAGCATGTTCAGCGGAAAGGAGCGTATACATATGCAAATCGTTGTTGTAAGACCGCCAAAATTAATAAGAGGAATTCTGAAACTTGCCTTTGGGATAAAGACCGTAAAGGAAGACGAATAATCAATATATTATATCGAACAGCTTTGAGTTCCTCCAAAACAAAACGTCCGGGCATTTTTTCCCGGACGTTTTTTAACTATTATTATATTATATAATCCTGAACGACTTCATGCTTCATGTTGAATATCTCAAAAATCTTATCGCGAAGCTCAAGGAAGTCCTCGCTTGTTCTGTCGCGGTAATGCCTTAAAGGAATAGGCAGCACGCATTTGATTTTTCCGGGGTTGGGCGTCATAATAACGACTTTATCCGCGAGGAATACCGCCTCTTCAATATCATGGGTGACAAATATAACGGTCTTTTTTGCCTCCTGAGATATTCTCAGAATATCGTCCTGAAGCTTCATTCAGGTTATTGCGTCAAGCAGAATTCCAATCACACCAATGACAATTATTGTGGCAAGAAGCGTATCCGCTCTCAAGTTGTTTCTCGAATCGATAATCAGATAGCCGAGACCTGTCTGGGAGCCTATCATTTCACCGGCAACCAGGAACACCCATGCTGTTCCGAGCGCAAGATGTATTCCGCTGGCAATCTGCGGAAACGCAGATGGCAGAATTACCTTCCATAGGATTTGCGGCGGCTTTACGCCGAAGTTTTCGGACACCTTCAGATATATCGGGTCAATATTCCCGACAGCCGAAACCGTAGACAGAAAAACCGGGAAGAATGCTGCGATAAAGATAATAACAATCGCCGGAATGTCACCTATTCCGAAAATAAGAACTATAAACGGCATCCACGCCATAGGCGAAATCGGACGCAGCAGCTGTACTATTGGGTTGACATACTTAAATATTGAACCAACCGAGAAAAAGACCCAGCAATACAGCGGCTAAAATTGCGCTTATATAGCCTATGACAAAGCGGTACATACTTGCACCGATATTGGTAAAGATTGAGCCGTCGGAAATCATCTCAAGCAAGGCGTCCCATGCCTTAAGCGGTGACGGAAACAGCGCTTCGTTTATTCCGCCTGCCATATAGGCAATCTGCCACAGCGCGATCAGAACCGCAAAGGATATTTCTATGTTTTTTATTGACAGAAGTCTTTTCATATTATATCACAGCCTTTCATCTCAAGGATTCGCTTACAGCGAATTATCCACAAAGTCGCTGTATGACGGCGGATTGTCGGACAAGCCGTATGCTTTGACCTTTTCAACCAGAGAATTATAAATATCCTCTGTTATCTCAAGGTCGTCATAAGAAATCCATTGAAGTGAAATATCCAGAACATCATCGTCCTGCTTTAAGTATTCCTTCGCTATGCTCTTTTCTTTGTCGGGTGTGAGGTTTTTGCCCGCCGTCTTATAATCCTCAACAAACTCCTTTGCAAGCTCAGGATTTTCTTCAATAAACTTATCAGTCAGAACAAGTCCGCAGCACAGAGAATCCTGCCAAAGCTCCTCAGACGAGAACAGAACCTTTTAAATCGTTTTGTTAAGTTAAATGAAAATTGAGACCTTGAACCCCTTATGGTATAATGGTTTTACCCCTAAAACCTATACCTCCCGAAAATTCGAGAAAGGAATACAAGATCTCATGGATAATATTATACCAATTTGTTGCCCAAAGTGCAACTCTCATTCACTTTATAAATACGGCAAAGATAAATTCGGCAATCAAAAGTATCAATGCCGTAAATGTAAACATCAGTTTGCACCTGATTTTGTTCCAAGTGGTTCAAGAGGTGCAAAACCACTTCCGCCGGAACAGAGAAAATATCCTTCCTGTCCTGTTTGCGGTAAGTCTGCATTTCTTCATCACGATTATGACGATTATTCAAATTATCGTTGCTCTGATAAAAAATGTAATCATTCATTCTTTCAAGCGAAACCTACTGTGAAGCTGCCACCATCTATGTCCAACATCATTGGTAAAGATAATTTCAAGCGTATGCGCCATAGCATACATCTTGTAATTACTGCTTTAACTATGTTTTACATAGGCGGTGCATCTTTCCGTAAGATTGCTTTAATGCTTAATATTTTATACAATATCAAAGTATCTCACGTTACTATCAGCGATTGGTGTAAAAAGTTTGCACCAATATTTCACACTAAAATGCTTACTCTTATGCCTGCTATGAATTTTGACTCTGATGAGTGGCATGCCGATGAAACTGTTGTCAAAATCTTAGGTAAAAAGTATTACATTTGGTTTATCATTGATAGTGAAACAAGGTTTGTTTTAGGATTCCACCTATCACCTCACAGAGATTCCCCTCAAGCCTTTAGCTTGTTCAATAGTGTAAAGCAATACGGTAAACCTAATGCCATTGTTACTGACCGTTATTCAGCTTACAAAGTACCCACCAAATCAATATTCAAATGGTCGCACTGTGATTTGTCATAGGGCGTGCTTTAGCACGTTCATTTTTACCCTTGACAAATCGCAGTCGAGCATTTATGAGCTTTTCGGCGAAAATCGGCTAAATTTTGTGAATTCATTATGCTATTCTTTCATTTTAACTTTACACTACCTTTTAAATTTACAAATACTTTTGCAGCAACATTATTTCCCACTAAACACATATGAATAATGTGATAATAGGATTTTACTATATTCTATTAGCTTTGTCAACAGTTTTTTTCTAAAGTATTATTAATATAGAAATTATTGGTGATATTTATAAATTTTTTCACAAAACGGACTAATAAATTATTTGAAATATAAAAGCATAAGTCAAACGACAGATTTGAGCATAGAAAAAATCCTCCCAAAGATATGGGAGGATAAAAAATATTACACGCCAATTTTGGGGCAGAGCATATTTATCGGGCAGGTATCACACTTTGGTCTGCGCGCGTCACAGTATTCTCTGCCGTGATAAACCAGCTGATGGCAGAACGAGGTCTGATACTCGGGCGGTATCAGCTTAAGCAGATCCTGTTCGATTTTCGCCGGCTCCTTGTTTGTCGTGAAGCCCATTCGGTTTGACAGCCTTGTAGCATGGGTATCTACCACAACGCCCGGTATGCCGAAATAGTCGCCCCGAACTAAGTTTGCCGTCTTTCTTCCGACGCCCGGCAGACGGAGCAAGTCCTCCATACTGCTCGGCACCTCGCCGTTATAGTCCGATACAAGCATACGGCAGCAGCCGATTATATTTTTCGCCTTGTTACGGAAAAAGCCTGTCGGCTTTATATCCTGCTGAAGTTCAAGCTCATCGGCGTTTGCAAAGTCATACACATCCTTATACTTCTGGTACAAGTCCTTTGTCACAATATTTACACGCTTATCCGTACACTGCGCCGCAAGCTGTGTGGAAATCAGAAGCTGCAAAGGGTTGTCGTAGTCGAGTGTACAGTCGGCGTCACTGTATGTCCGGTTAAAAATTTCGATTATTCTCATCAATCTTTCTTTTTTATCTGCAATTTTTTCCCTCATAATCAAAATACCTCTTGCAAAATGTTATTAATAACATTATAATATATGTGTATGACTTTTTCAAGATGTCAAAATATGATTTTGTATAAAATTAAATAATATATATATTGGAGGATTTTTTAATGTTTGAATTTAAGGCTTTGACCTCGGCTGATCCTGAAGTTAAAGAGGCAATCGAAAAGGAAATCAACAGACAGCGCAGCAAAATTGAGCTTATCGCTTCAGAGAACTTTGTCAGCCCCGCTGTAATGGAGGCAATGGGCACACCGCTCACAAACAAATACGCAGAGGGTTATCCGGGCAAGCGTTACTACGGCGGCTGTGAGTATGTTGATGTTGTTGAGGATCTCGCAAGAGAACGCGCAAAGGAGCTGTTCGGCGCAGAGTTCGCAAATGTTCAGCCCCACTCAGGCGCGTCTGCAAACCTCGCTGTATTCTTTGCAACAATGGAGCCGGGCGATACTTACCTCGGCATGAGCCTCGCAGAGGGCGGACACCTGAGCCACGGTTCACCGGTTAATATCTCCGGTAAGTATTTCAACGTGGTACCCTACGGCGTTGACCCGGTAACACACAGAATCGACTATGATCAGGTTCGCGAGCTTGCTCTTGAGCACAAGCCGAAGCTCATTCTTGCCGGCGCAAGCGCATATGCAAGAGAAATCGACTTCGCTAAGTTCCGTGAAATCGCTGATGAAGTAGGCGCATACCTGATGGTTGATATGGCGCACATCGCCGGTTTGGTTGCCGCAGGTATTCACCCAAGCCCGGTACCGTATGCCGACTTTGTTACCACAACAACCCACAAGACTCTGAGAGGTCCGAGAGGCGGTCTCATTCTCTGCAAGGAAAAGTATGCACAGATGATAAACAAGGCAGTATTCCCCGGAAACCAGGGCGGACCGCTTATGCACGTTATCGCCGCAAAGGCTGTATGCCTCAAAGAGGCACTCTCTGATGAGTTCAAGGCTTATCAGATGCAGGTTAAGAAGAACGCTGCTGCTCTCGCCGCTGCGCTTCAGGAACGCGGAATCGACATCGTATCCGGCGGAACAGACAACCACCTTATGCTTGTCAGCCTGCTCAAGCAGGACAAGACCGGTAAGGAGGTTGAAAAGCAGCTTGACGAGGTTGGTATCACCTGTAACAAGAACACTATCCCCAACGATCCCAAGAGTCCGTTCGTGACAAGCGGTATCAGACTCGGTTCTCCGGCTGTTACAACACGCGGCTTTAAGGAAGACGACATGGTTGAGGTTGCTGAGCTTATCTCAATGATTATAAAGGACTTCGAGGGTAATAAAGACGAGGTTGCAAAGCGTGTTCAGGCACTTTGCGACAAGCACCCGCTCTATGCTTAATCAGAACAGGCCATTAGCTGACAGACTGCGGCCCACGACTTTGGACGAAGTTGTGGGTCAGCGTCATATTTTGGGTAAAAACCGCATACTTCGTAATATTATCGAAAGCGGAAACATACCAAACATGATATTCTACGGTCTGTCAGGCACAGGAAAGACTACGGTTGCAAATATCGCCGCAAAATCGTCAAACAAGGTTTTGTACCGGCTCAACGCAACCAATGCGTCAGTCGCAGACATAAAGAATATTGTCAAAGAGAGCGACGGAATGTTTGGTCAAAACGGTATACTCCTCTACCTGGACGAGATTCAGAACTTTAATAAAAAGCAGCAGCAATCTCTTCTGGAATATACCGAAAACGGCAAGATAACGCTTATCGCAAGCACAACCGAGAACCCGTATTTTTATATCTACAACGCTATACTCAGCCGAAGCACGGTATTTGAGTTCAAGCCTCTGACAAGCGACGATATTATACAGGCGCTCAGGCGTGCGGTTGATATTGTGCGCGCTGAGGACTTCCCGGACACTGAACTTATCTGCGGCGATGACGTTCTCAGGCATCTTGCGGAAAAATCAAATGGCGATGTGAGAAAGGCGCTGAACTCTCTGGAGCTTGCTGTGAAATACTCAAATCCAAGCTCAGACGGCAGCCTTGAAATAACGATAGATATTGCCCAGCAGTGTACTCAGAAAAAGGCGTTTAAATTCGACAAAAAGGGTGACAGCCAGTACGATGTAATGAGCGCGCTGCAAAAATCTATACGGGGCAGCGACCCGGACGCGGCAATCCACTATCTCGCAAGGCTTGTTGCGGCTGACGATATACAATCAATCTGCCGCCGGCTTATGGTTATCGCCTGCGAGGATATAGGTCTTGCATATCCTCAGGCAATTTCTATTGTTAAATCATGCGTTGATTCGGCGCTTATGCTCGGCTTCCCGGAAGCGAGAATACCGCTTGCGCACGCAACGGTTCTGCTCGCCACTGCGCCGAAGTCGAATTCGGCATATATGGCAATAAACAGCGCGCTGCACGATATTGAGACCATTGACACGGGTGAAATTCCGCGCCAGCTGCAAAACAAGCACTATGACGGCGAGGGTAATGTTCAGAAGGGACAGAACTACCTCTATCCCCACGACTACCCAAACCACTATGTTGAGCAGCAATACCTGCCGGACAATATAAAGGACAAGACCTATTATGAATATGGGCTTAACAAGACCGAACAGGCAGCAAAGGAATACTGGGACAAAATCAAAAACCACAGGGGCTAATTCCCCTGCGGTTTTATTATCTTTTCCATTTTTATATGCGGACAAAACTCATCGTAATACTCTTTACCAATCTGTGCATATCCGCTTTTTTCATAAAACCCTTTAACCCTTGTCTGTGCGGACAAAATGATTTTTCTGCCTCCGTCCTTGCTTATCTCAAATTCTGCCGCTTCCATAATTTTGCTGCCTAAATTTCTGCCGCGAAACTCTTTCATCACCGCCACACGCCCGATACGAAAAACGTCTTCTTCCGAATCTGTCAAATCTTCACGATAGTACCTGCATACGGCAGCCGGAGATTCGCCGATATAAAACACCAGATGCACTGATTTATCATCTGTTTCGTCAAATTCATTTTCAAACCCCTGCTCGTCGATGAATACCGACTGACGGATGTTTTTCGCATCCTCACAAAGATAATCGTATTTTTTATATCTCATTTTTATTCCTATCTTCTTCCGAATTCCTGTTCTCTTCTGAGTTTTCTTTCTTAATGGACTTGTTTCTTCTGAAGAACCTGTCAAATCCGTCAAGATTATCGTCGTCTCTGAGAAGGAATTTCCTAACGGCAAACAAAACTGCCACGGAGACAATAGTAATCAAATTATCTATAGGCGAGGTATGTACAACAACAAGCTGTCTTGCAATAGCAAACAGCAGCACCTCAATAACAGTCTCCGGCGTGTGACGGCAGAGCATCTTAATAAACTCAACGCCGATTGCAAGGTTCATTGCTCCGTCGAGTATACCGACAAGAGCGTTTTCGTCCGAGCCGAAAATTGTTACGTCAAACGTGTGCATGAACAGTCTGACGCCGAGTACAACAACCGCAAAACCGACAACGCATGAAATAATAAGCTCCAGAATATATCCGAATTCAAACATCTTTTCCTGAATTTTCTTACGCATATTCCTCCTCCTTTACTATTTTTCAGCTTAATCTGATTATACCACAGCACGGCATAAAAGTAAATATAATCTTAACTGATTATACTGCGATTTTTAAACTCAAAAAAATTTTCAAAAAAAGCTTGACAAAATAATTTAAGCGTGGTATAATACTTTTGCACTTGAGAAAGGGCATAAATTTGCGGGAGTGGCTCAGTGGTAGAGCGTCACCTTGCCAAGGTGAACGTCGCGAGTTCGAATCTCGTCTTCCGCTCCATTAACGGCTTAGCTTTTAGTTAAGCCGTTTTTTATTTGTCAATAACTCCAAATAATATCAAAAAGCTCTGCAAAAGCCTAAACCTTTGCAGAGCTATATTTTTATCTTATTTTACAGATGTTGCATCTGCATAAGACGGGAGGTCGTCAAGGGTCATAACATGTACAGAACGCTTGCTTGTCAGCGGATGACCGATTGCTTCAAGTTCGTCACACGCCCACTGTGAAATCATTTGAGCGCCGTAATACTGAATATGCGTATTATCTGTACCGCCGCTTACGTACTGTGAATTTGCAAAATCACCAATCTGGTCAATCGTACTCTTGCCGAGCGAGTTTTTGAACGATTCCGGAAGCGGAGCACCTTTTACAAATCTTGAATCGTTTGATTTTATATAAGCAAATACATCATATGCCTTTTCGGTTCCTACCTTATTGATATATCCGTTTGTTTTTGCATAGAGGTCAATATACGGAAGTCCGAGTTCCTGAGCCAATTCCTTTGCCGCATTTACGTACGCTTCAAGACCGGCATCACTTAACCTGTTACGGCTGATTGAGGTTGTGATAAGCGGATATGCTCCCTTATCAAGAGCCGGTTTAACATAGTATTCATAAATAGAATTCTTATATGTGCCGTCCGTAAATCTGTCACCGACAGGGTTGGTATATCTGGTTGAATCATCGCTCTTAGAGTCGTTATGTCCGAACTGAACAATAAAGTAATCTCCCGGTTTTAAGCCGTTGATTATTGTCCTATAGTTCGCTTCATCTCTGAAGTTCAAGGAGCTTCTTCCACTGAGAGCCAGATCTTTAACTGTAACTCCGCCTGTGAAGAAATCGCCCAAAACCTGTGCCCAACCCGTTCTTGGGAAACCGTTTTTAGAGCCTGACGTCGTATAAACACACGCTGTCGAATCGCCTGCCACATAAATCGTCGCATTGTTTGCAACTGTCTGTCCGTATGTGTAAGGCTCATTCATAAACGGCTCAACAGAATTCATATTCTCAAAAGCAAATATCTTTATTTCCGAATTACTGCTGACCGGTATATCCTCCGGGTTTAAGTAAAGTATAGTCTCCTCACCGACTGTTTTGGTTGTTTCCTTCAGGTTAAACATCTTACACGCTGTAAGTATTCCGTTATCTTCTTTGTCATACACTGCGACAACCAAAGTTTCCTCGCCGGTTCTGTCCGCGTCGGAAATACTGTCAGTGTATACGATATGGCTCACATATCCGCCGTCTGTCGGTGCGATTACAACTCTGCCCTCGGAGTTTGAAACTGCCACTCTGCTGATTTCAACTGCGGTATAGCCAAGAACGTTGGCCTCAAATGTCTTTGTATCCTTTGCTTCACCTCTTGAGATTAATGCAGTCAAGGTAACCACCTTATCAACTCCCTTTTGACGGTTTACAACACCATCAACTGAAACAACTTCCGGCGCGCTGCTTGACCATGTGATAGTCGTACCGCGTCTTCCTGTATTTGGAAGCTCAAGGTTTGACTTAACAGCGCTTACATCACCTATATCAAGCGCTTCCTTTGCAACGGCAACTGCACCGACATCGTCAGTATCCGCCGGAACTGACAAATTAAAATCCTTGGTTATTCTCAGATTCGGATAATCCTGGAATGTGCATACAGCGGTCATAGTAACATTGTGACTTTCATTATCGGTATTTACTATACCGCTGATTGAAATAATATCCGGGTTTGATGATTCCCATCTCACATCGGCATAGCCGATTGAAAAACCAAAGCCCTGAATCAGATTAAGATCCTCCATAATATTATCCTCTGACGTATTCAAGCCCTTGATCATATCAAAGGTAATGCCGCTTGTCTCATTCTGAACCGACTTGTTGATAAAATCAACACTGACATTGATATTCTTCTGAGGCATAACAAAAGTACATTCCGTGTAGCCGCTGTTCTTAACGAGTTCAACGTCTGAATCTTCAAGAGAAACATTACCAATCCAGGCATTTTCACCCGGGGCTGACTTTATAGTCACGGTATCGCCGGCATTTACAGTCATAGGAACGCTTGATTCAAAGACTAAACCGTAAAAATACGGCTTTGTGCCTACACCCCAGTAGTAATACGATTGTCCTGCCTCGACGCTGAACGGGAGCAAGTAATTTCCGGCAACGTCCGCTGTGTAGTCTACCAGAAGGTTTCCAATATCATTTGTATTTACCGCCTTAACGCCTTTACCTACGTTAAGATTAACAGCAATATACATAGTACCCGACTTCTTGCAGTCAACTTTGATTACATTGCCGGTAACGCCGGACTCGGAAACACTGCCGTTGTTACTGCCCTTTATTGTTGAATTAAATGTATACGAGTCAATTGTCACAGTGCTTGCGGCTGCATAAGTAAAATCCTCACCTGCCGCCGAAACAACTGCCGCGCCATTTAAAACATCAAACTCTGTACCCTTTGGCATATTCTTTGTAGGATTCCAGACAGAGCTTTCCGGCGGTACTGCCGTGTATGTCTGTCCGCCCGATGTGGTGATCTGAACTCCTCCGAGCGAATCGTCAAAGCTTACGCACAAATTATACTCAGCTCCTGCAAATACCGCGCTTGTTCCTGCGCACATAACCAGCAGCATTGCGGCGAGAACAGCACTAACTAATCTTTTCATAATTTAATCCTCCTGTGATATATGATAAATTAAATATTATACAATTTAAATAAACACTTTACTATTATATCATCGTTTCAACCGATTTTCAATATCTATAACTAAATCTTTTACGGTTATTATATACTTTATTACTGATAATTTATTTTTATTTTGTTATAATAGACTAAACAACTGTTTTTGTATTATTAATATTATAATAATATGCACAAAAAACTCCGCAGAGCTGATTTGTTAAATTATAGTTTGACGAGTAGTTCGCCTGCGGTCATTCAGCACAACTTAGGTGTGTTATTGACTTTAGTTGCTATGGCAACAACGC
>CAJKEB010000051.1 GCA_905198865.1 uncultured Eubacteriales bacterium | reverse complement strand
TATAATTGCAATAGTGCATACGCACTTGCTACGCAAGTCCGGTCACAGCAAGCCTACCGTAGCTTGAAAACCGCCTTTTGCAAAGGCGGTACTATGCTCGCATTAAACCGCCGAATTGCGGTTTAGTCAATTAAACTATAACTTAACGCGCCATAACTACTGTAAAGGCAAGCCTTTGCTACAATAGGAGATGAAACAAATGGATATACTTGAAAAAATAGTTAACAAAAAGAAGATATACCTTGAAAACCTGAAGCAAAAGGTATCGTATAAAACGCTTAGAGAAAACGTGGAAAAATCCTACGGCAGCCGTACGGTTATCAACTTCTATAATGCGCTTAAGGATTACGAAAAAATCTCAATAATTGCCGAGGTGAAAAAGGCATCGCCGTCCAAAGGTCTTATACGTCCCGACATGAATCATATTCAGGTGGCTCAGGAATACTTAAAGTCCGATGTGCAGGCAATGTCTGTGCTGACCGAAACGGATTTCTTTCTCGGACAGCCTGAATTTTTGAGCGATATAAGAAAAATCTCAAACATACCGCTCCTGCGCAAAGATTTTGTTATTGACGACTATCAGATTTATGAAGCATATTTGCTCGGCGCAGACGCAGTTCTTTTAATCGCTGCAATCCTTGACGACAAGACGCTGAGCGAGTTTAAAAATACAGCAGAGTCACTCGGCTTGAAATGTCTTGTAGAGGTGCATGATTCAGAAGAGCTCAGGCGTGTGCTTGACATAGGCGCTGATATAGTCGGCGTAAATAACAGAAACCTCAAAACATTTGACGTCGATTTGCATACCACCGAAAAATTGATTGAAGCCCTCAGCGACCGCGACAACAAGACCGTTGTATCGGAGAGCGGCATCAAAAACGGCAGTGACCTGAAATATCTCGACAGCCTCGGAGTTGACGCTGTTTTGATAGGCGAGACATTCATGCGTCAAAATAATGTGTCAAAAGCTGTTGAAATACTCAGACATGATATGTTATAATATAATAATCACGAGTGAAATAATATGAACCTTAAACCTAAAACAAAAATAAAAATCTGCGGTTTATACCGCAGCGCAGACATATATTATGTGAACGAGGCAATGCCTGATTTTGCCGGGTTTATATTCTATCCCAAAAGCCATAGATATGTCAGTTTTGAGCAAGCGGCTGAGCTGATATCAAGGCTTGACGGCAGAATTAAGCCGGTCGGCGTCTTTGTCGATAATACTCCGCAGGAGATTTCCGAGGCAGTAAAAACTGCAAAATTGGATATTGTTCAGCTCCACGGCGACGAGGATAATTATATAATCGATGAGGTCAAAAGACTGTGCCCCGGTATTTCAGAGGTCTGGAAGGCAGTACGCATAAAGAACAGATTTGACTTATCTATGCTCAGTAATATTGACCATGCAGACAGATACCTTGCCGACGCATACGTTGAAGGCTACGGCGGACAGGGCAAGACATTCGATGCGTGTCTGGTTAAAGAAATTAAATCTGAAAAGCTGATTATTGCAGGCGGACTTAATAAGTCAAACATCAAATCAACGATTGAACTGACGTCCCCGTATGCGATAGATTTAAGTTCCGGTGTTGAGACGAATAAGATAAAAGACAGAAATAAGATTATTGCAGCGGTAAATGCCGTCAGAAACTAAGCGGCAAGCAATAAGATTTAACATTTAAAATATTGAAAGGAAAATATAAATGAATAGTACAGATAAAAAGGGCAGATTTGGTATTTACGGCGGGCAATATGCTCCCGAAACGCTGATGAACGCCTTAGACGAGCTTGAAACTGCATATAACGAGGCGAAAAACGACCCTGAGTTTATACGCGAGCTTAATTTTTATTTAAACGAATACGCAAACAGACCGTCGCTGTTATATTACGCAGAAAACATGACAAAGGATTTGGGAGGCGCAAAGGTATATATAAAGCGCGAGGATTTGAATCATACCGGCGCGCATAAGATTAATAACGTACTCGGTCAGGCTCTTTTGGCAAAGCGTATGGGAAAGAAGAAAGTAATTGCGGAAACAGGAGCAGGACAGCACGGTGTTGCGGCAGCAACTGCCGCGGCGCTTTTCGGTATGGAATGTGAAGTATTTATGGGCGAGGAGGACACCAAGCGTCAGGAGCTTAATGTTTTCAGAATGCATCTTCTGGGTGCAAAAGTGACTCCTGTATCTTCGGGAACCGCAACTCTCAAGGACGCCTGCAACGAGGCAATGCGTGCATGGGCGGCACGGGCAAATGACACCTTGTATTTGCTCGGCTCGACTATGGGACCTCATCCGTATCCGACAATAGTAAGGGATTTTCAGAGCGTAATCGGCAAAGAAATAAAAGCGCAGATGCTCGAAAAGGAAGGCAGACTTCCAGATGCGGTTATCGCATGTGTAGGCGGAGGCAGCAACGCAATGGGCGCGTTCTATGACTTTATAGACGACAAATCCGTAAGGCTTATTGGTGCAGAGGCGGCCGGCGACGGCATTGATACCGGCAGACATGCGGCAACCCTGACAAAGGGAACAGTAGGCGTGCTTCATGGTATGAAATCCATATTCCTGCAAGATAAGAACGGCGGTATAATGCCTGTCTATTCAATATCCGCAGGACTTGATTATCCGGGAATTGGCCCGGAGCATGCAGCACTCAAAGACAGCGGCAGAGCAGAATACTATGCCATTACTGACAAAGAGGCAGTTGACGCATTCTGCTATCTGACAAGAGTAGAGGGAATCATTCCCGCAATAGAGAGTTCTCATGCGGTGGCGCAGGCTATTAAAATTATACCGACTATGAACAAGGACGATATTGTTGTCATAAACCTGTCAGGCAGAGGCGATAAAGACGTATATTCGGTTGCAAGATACATGGGGGTGGAAATCAATGAAAAATAGGATTGACAGTTTATTTGAAAATTTGCGTGCTCAGGGTAAAAAGGCATTGGTTACCTTCCTGACCTTCGGCGACCCGGATATCGAAACGTCCAAATCGCTTGTGCTCGAAATGGAGAAAAGCGGAGCTGATCTGATTGAGCTTGGTATTCCCTTCACAGACCCCATGGCGGAAGGACCGGTTATTCAGGCTGCAAATGTCCGGGCTTTGAAAAACGAAATTAACCTTGATATAATATTTAAGGCAGTAGCGGAGCTTCGCGAGGTAACTCAAGTTCCTTTGGTATTTTTGATGTATTTCAACTCACTTTTAAGCTATGGTACTGAAAGGTTCTTTGAAAGCTGCAAAAACTCCGGGGTTGACGGTGTTATAATCCCCGACCTGCCGTTTGAAGAAAGCAATGAAATATATGACTATACTCAAAAATACGGCGTATATCAGATTTCTATGGTTTCGCCGACATCATCAGAGGAGCGCATGAAGAAAATCTGCGACAGAGCAAAGGGATTTTTGTACTGCGTTTCATCAATGGGTGTTACCGGAGCTCGCGAAGGATTCAGCACCGATTTTGATAAAATGTTTGCAAAGCTGAACAGCTGTTCAGACATTCCCAAGTGCATAGGCTTTGGTATTTCAAAGCCTGAGCATATATCCGCCCTCAAACATTACTGTGACGGCTTAATCGTGGGAAGCGCAATAGTGAAGCAAGTCGCCGCAGGCAAAACGCCTGAGGAAAAGATTAACAATGTAAAACTGAAAACTCAGCAGCTTGCAGCAGCGCTGTAAGCGCAAAAAATTAACCCCTGTCATTTTTCTGACAGGGGTTGATTTAATATTTACCCGTTATAATTATCTTTTACCACAACATCATGTGCGCCGCCCTCAATAATTGAAACGCTGCTTACGAGAGTTAATCTCGCTTTCTCCTGGAATTCGGGAATATTGGTTGCGCCGCAGTTGCACATTGTTGAGCGAACCTTGCTAAGCGTGGTCGTCATGTTGTCATGAAGCGAGCCGGCATACGGAACGTAACAGTCAACGCCTTCTACAAAGGACAACTTTGCGGCTCCGCCCATATCGTATCTCTGCCAGTTTCTTGCTCTCGCACTGCCTTCGCCCCAGTATTCTTTCATATAGCTTCCGTTAACCATAACCTTGTTTGTAGGACTTTCGTCAAATCTCGCAAAGTATCTGCCGAGCATACAGAAGTCACAGCCCATAGCCAGTGCCAGGGTGATGTGATAGTCAAGCACAATTCCGCCGTCAGAGCAAATCGGAACGTATACGCCTGTCTCTCTGAAGTATTCGTCTCTTGCTCTTGCGACATCAATAACCGCAGTTGCCTGACCTCTGCCTATACCTTTGGTCTCACGCGTGATACAGATACTTCCGCCGCCGATACCTATTTTTATAAAGTCAGCACCGGCCTCTGCCAAAAATCTGAATCCGTCGCTGTCAACAACATTACCGGCTCCAACCTTTACAGTATCGCCGTATTTTTCACGGATAAACTTAATCGTTCTTGCCTGCCACTCAGTAAAGCCCTCACTCGAATCGATGCAGAGAACGTCTACTCCCGCGTCTACCAAAGCAGGAACACGCTCCTCGTAGTCACGCGTGTTTATACCTGCTCCAACAACATATCTTTTGTGTGCGTCAAGCAGCTCATTCGGATTTTCTTTGTGCTGTTCATAGTCCTTTCTGAAAACAAACGCAACCAGTCTGCCTTCCTTATCGATAATCGGAAGAGAATTCAGCTTATGCTCCCAGATGATATCGTTCGCCTCTTTGAGCGAGGTGCCCTCAGGCGCAGTAATAAGCTTTTCAAACGGAGTCATAAATGTATGAACCTTCTCGTCCTTTGACATACGGCTTATTCTGTAATCGCGGCCGGTAACAATTCCGACCAGCTTGCTGTTTTTTGTTCCATCCTCAGTAACAGCGATTGTCGAATGACCTCTTTCTTCTTTTAAGGCAAGCACGTCAGCAAGTGTAGCGTCAGGTGAAATATTAGAGTCCGATTCAACAAAACCCGACTTATACGCCTTAACCTTTCGCACCATCTCTGCCTGCTTTTCAATTGGCTGAGAGCCGAAGATAAATGAAACTCCGCCTTCTTTTGCAAGAGCTATTGCCATATCAACACCGGATACGGACTGCATAATAGCTGAGACAAGCGGTGTATTCATAGAAAGCGCAGGTTCCTCCTCGCCCTTTCTGAACTTAACAAGCGGCGTTTTAAGCGATACGTTAGCCGGAATACAATTTGCGTCCGAATATCCCGGAACAAGCAAATATTCGCTGAATGTGTGAGACGGTTCTTTGTAGTAAAATGCCATATTATTTATCCTCCTGTATTGATATAGAATGAGTTTATTTTAAGCAATAATTGTATATAATTAATACCAGCACCTCAAGATGATAAGAAATTTCAAAACTCTGAGATGTCCAATTTAATATCTCTGCTTTTAATTTTGTATTATAACATATTTGATATCCTTTGTCAAAGACAAGCAGTGATTAAAATGTAAAATTTAACATATATTTTATTAAAGAATATTGATTAAATATTATATTTAGGTATAGACAGAGCATATTCATAGCATAATAGAAATATATAATAAATAAAATTTTAGTAAAAAATTACTATATTTTTGCGATTTTTATCTATAATAATCACAAAAATTTGTTAATCCTTACAAAAATTAAAGATAATGTAAAATTAATATGGAAATCTGTCATTATTTGTAGTAGAATAGTGTATGATAACAGGCTAGGCAAGTAATTTTTACAATTCCACTATATTCATTAATTGCCTAATGCCAAATTCAGAATTTTTAGTTTTTTATTTAGGAGGAAAAAAAATGAATAAGCAAGAATTACTTTCAGCCATGGCTGAAAAATCAGGATTGACAAAGAAAGATTCTGAAGCTGCACTTTCAGCTTTTATCTCTTCTGTTGAAGATGCACTTAAGAGCGGCGATAAGGTTCAGATCATCGGTTTCGGAAGCTTTGAAGTAAGAGACAGAGCAGCAAGAACAGGTAAGAACCCTCTTACAGGTGAAGCTATGGAAATCCCGGCAGCTAAGGTTCCTGCATTTAAGGCAGGTCGTGCTCTCAAAGATTTAGTAAACGGTAAATAATTATAAATACGTACGGCCGGGAATTTTCCCGGCCGATTTGTTTATTCATTAACTAAAGAATACCCTAATTCACAGATGTTTCCGGCGCCCATTGTAATCACCAGATCTTCCGGACCGGCGTTTTCAAGAATATATTTCTTCATAGCTTGCATATCGTTCATATACACAACGCCGGGAATGAGCGCCGCCAAATCACAGGCGTGTATTGTTCCGTCGTATTTCTCGCGTGCAGGGTAAATATCCGTTATCATGACGCAATCTGCTGTTTTTAAAGCGTCGGCAAAGTTTTTAAGAAACGCAGCAGTTCTGGTATATGTGTGCGGCTGAAACGCAACCCAAACCTTATTATATCCCATCTTTTTTGCCGTCTCGATTGTTGTCTTTATTTCTGTGGGATGATGAGCATAATCATCTACAACATCCGTACCGTTTTTAGTTTTGCCGAGCCTGTCAAATCTTCTCTTAGCGCCGCTGAATTCTTCAAGCCCCTTTTTAATATATTCCGGCTCTATGCCAAGAAAATCACAGGCTGCCGCTACACCGACCGCATTGCAAATATTATGGTTTCCGGCCACATTAAGATTTACACTGACTAACTTTTGTCCGTGATGACAAATGTCAAACGAAGGCTTTCCGTCGTCTGAAAGGGTTATATTTTCGGCAGTATAATCGGCATTTTTATTAGTCACACCATATGTTAACAGATTCTTTTCGACATTTTGCACAATTACGTCAGTATTTTTTTCGTCAATACATACAATATTACATCCATCATCATTTGTAAGACTTGCAAATTTCACAAAAGATGATATAATATGATTGAGGTCTTTAAAATAATCCATATGGTCCTCTTCAATGTTGGTGATTATGGATACAAACGGCTTAAAATGCAGAAAGCTCTCAACATATTCACAGGCTTCAAACGGTAAGTAATCGCTTCCGCCTATGTGATAGTTGCCGCCGATTTGTTTGAGTTCACCGCCGATGAGGATTGTCGGATTTTTTTCAGCCGCAAGCAGAACCAAGGACAGCATTGATGATGTCGTGGTCTTTCCGTGAGTTCCGGCAACGGCAACGGGATACTTGTACTTTTCAAGAAGCGCTCCCAAAAGCACGGCTCTTTCAATGGTTGGAATACCCTTATTTTTTGCTGCTGCAAGTTCAGGATTATCTTCTGAAATTGCAGCTGTATAGCATACAAGACTTGGATTTTTTATATTATCGGCTGATTGTCCGATAATGATTTCAGCACCGCCTTGCTCAAGTCTTTCGGTCAGATTTGATGCCTTCACATCACTTCCCGAGACCTTATAGCCAAAATTAAGCAGCATCTCGGCAATACCGCTCATGCTTATACCGCCGATACCTATCATGTGTATGTATGCACCGTCTGCTAAATCAGAAACAGAAAAACTACTCATAACTTCTTTGCCCTCTTTCGTAATATTGGTATTGGTTTCAGTATACTATACATTTACTTTTTTTTCAAGGTTGTAATTATTAAAAATAAAATGTTTATATAAATATTATATAAATTTCTCCGGTTTACATACCGAAGACTATGCGGAAAGGAATGAAAACATTATGAAAATTACTGATATCAGAATTCGGAAAATAAGTTCTGAAGCAAAAATGAAAGCTATTGTTTCTGTAACTTTTGATGACGCTTTTGTGGTTCATGACATAAAGATTATCGAAGGATCAAGCGGTAAGCTCTTTACCGCAATGCCAAGCCGCAAAACTCCCGACGGAGAATACAAAGACATTGCTCATCCAATTAAGACAGAGCTCCGAACAGAGCTTAACGAGAAGATTTTGGAAAAATACAATGAATTTTTAGAATCACCGGAGGAATAAAATTCTGAGGAGGAGAGTTTCTCTCCTCCTTTTTTAATCATCAAAGTCCATTGCAAGACTTATTCTGTTCTTTTTTGCGTCCACGTCAATAATCTTGACTTTTACTATATCGCCTATCGCGACCACATCGGTCGGATGCTTGACATAATTCTTAGAAAGGCGCGAAATATGCACAAGTCCGTCCTGATGTACGCCTATATCCACAAACGCACCGAAATCAATAACATTTCTGACTGTACCCGTCATAATCATGTCCGGCTTTAAATCCTCAATGCTCATGACATCGCTGCGCAAAAGCGGCTGCTCAATATCGTCACGAGGGTCTCTGCCCGGCTTTTGCAGCTCGCTTATTATGTCCTTAAGCGTAGGTTTTCCGACGCCTGTCTTTTCTGTAAGCACATTTAAGCCTATTTTATTTGCTCTGCCACTCAAATCCTTAAGTCCCGATGATGTTATTTCTTCTTTGCCGTATCCGCATTCATTCAGCAATATTTTGGCCGCTGCATAGCTTTCGGGGTGCACGGACGTATTATCAAGAATATTTTCGCCATCGATAATGCGCAAAAATCCTGCGCATTGTTCAAACGCTTTCGGTCCGAGCTTAGGTACTTTTTTTAGCTGTTTTCTGTCGGTGAATTTACCGTTTTCTTCACGGTATGCGACAATATTTTTGGCGACAGCCGGACTGACGCCCGAAACATAGCCCAGAAGCGAAGCTGAAGCGGTATTCAGGTCTATACCCACGCTGTTCACAGCGTCCTCAACAACACCGCCGAGAGCCTCTGACAGACGTTTCTGATTCATATCGTGCTGATACTGACCGACGCCTATCGCCTTCGGCTCAATCTTTACCAGCTCTGCAAGCGGATCCTGAATTCGGCGCGCAATCGAAATTGCGCTTCTTCTCGTTACGTCATAGTCCGGGAACTCCTCCGCGCCAAGCTTTGAAGCCGAATAAACAGACGCGCCTGCTTCGTTCGTTATCAAATATTTAACCTTTGTATCCGGCAGCTTTTTGAGCAAATCCGCAACAAAAATTTCCGTCTCCTTTGAAGCGGTTCCGTTACCGATTGAAATTAAATCAACATCATATTTTTCAATCAAATTTTTAATAATCTCTTGGGCGGATTTCTTCTGCGCCTCGGAATGAGTAACATAAATAACTCCTGTGTCCAATACCTTTCCGGTACCGTCCACAACGGCAACCTTACAGCCCGTTCTGTAGCCCGGGTCAAGACCGATAACAACCTTGTCCTTTATGAGCGGCTGCATAAGCAGATTATGCAGGTTTGTCTTAAAAATTTCAATTGCCTGCTCCTGCGCTTTTTCGGTCAGCTCGTTTCTTATCTCACGCTGTATTGACGGAGCAATAAGCCTTTTATACGAATCCTCGACTGCACTGCCTAGGTACTTATGCTCAAATCTTCCGGTCTCACGGCGGTTAACCTCCTTGCGGTACAGATAATTTATAATTTTATCCTCGTCCGCATTAAGGCTCACTGACAGCGCCTTTTCTTTTTCGCCTCTGTCGATTGCAAGTATTCTGTGCGGAGCAATATTGCTGCATGATTCGCTGAAATCATAATACATCTCGTACACAGTCTCCTGCTCGGCGTCAGTCGCTTTGGTTGTGATTATACCCGTACGGAGTGTAATGTCTCTTATCTTTGCTCTGTGGTCTGCATTATAGGAAACCTGCTCGGCAATGATATCCATTGCTCCCTGAATTGCCTCGTCCGCAGAAGATACAGATTTTTCCGTTTCTGCTTCTGTATTTATATATTTTTCAGCTTCCTTTTCGATTTCCAAATCAGTTATCTCCGCGGCATACAATATATCCGCAAGCGGTTGTAGCCCTTTTGCCTTTGCTATAGTGGCTCTGGTCTTTCTCTTGGGTCTGTAGGGACGGTATAAGTCCTCAATCTCGGTCATTTTTTCCGCTTTGTCAATCGCCTCGGCAAGCTCGGGAGTCAGCTTCCCCTGTTCTTCTATAATACGCTTTACGTCCGCTTTTCTCTCTTCAATATTGCGAAGATAATTTAATCTTTCATACAGACTTCTGAGAACTTCGTCATTCAGCTCTCCGGTCGCCTCTTTTCTGTAACGTGAGATAAAAGGAATGGTATTGCCCTCGTCTATCAGTTTTACTGTATTTTCAACCTGCCACAAGTTAAGTCCGAACTCTTTGGCAAGTACTTGTTCTATATTCATTCTGCTGCTCCTTTATATATTACAAATCAATTTTGTCAAACAGTGCTGCAAACGGGTTGTTTGCCGACTCCTCTTTATTCTTTTTCTGCTGGTTCTTGAGATAATTCTTTACGTCCCGCTTAGAAGCTCCGCCTGCCGCCTTGCGCTCCTTAAAAGCGCTGTATTTCTCACGGTAACCGCATGAGCAGTAAAAGCTCTTCTTTTCACCCTCGCCGCGCAGCTCCATCTTTTTATGACATTCCGGACAGCGTGCGTTTGTGATTATGCTGACGTTCTGCCTATAACCGCATTCACGGTCCTGACATACAAGCATTTTTCCCTTTTTGCCGTTTACTTCAAGCAGAAACTTTCCGCATTCGGGACATACCTTTCTTGTCATATTATCGTGACGATAGGTGTCGTCACTGTTTTTTACTGTGTTTACCAGGTCAGTCGTATATTTTTCTATCCGCTTAATAAAATCAGCCTTACTCAGCCTGCCCTTGGCTATTTTTTCAAGTTCCTGCTCCCACTTTGCCGTTAAAACAGGTTCTTTCAAGTCGGGCGGAACTATGTCTATGAGCTGAACTCCCTTTGACGTCGGAACCATACTGTTGCCTTGTTTTTCGACATAGAACGAAGAATATAATTTTTCTATAATATCAGCCCTTGTCGCCGGGGTACCGAGTCCGCCGCCGAGATATTCCTTTATATCTTTATTTTCGACAAATCTTGACGGGTTTTCCATTGCGGAAAGCAATGTTGCTTCGGTATATCTCGCCGGCGGTTTTGTCTTGCCCTGCTTTATAAATGTATTGCCGCAGGTAAAGCAGTCGCTGTAATTCATATTTGGAATTGATTGTCTGCGCTCAGCCGCAATTTCGCTCAAGTCCTCCTCATCGAGTGTATAATCACCGCTGTATGCAGCCTTCCAGCCCGCATTAACGGTTTCCTTACCGGAAGCCGTAAACTTTTCGCCGCAGCATTCAAACTCGGCTTTAATCTGGTTGTACTTAAACGGAGGCAGGAAGCAAGCCAAAAATCTCTTTATAACCAAATCATAAATTCGCTTTTCTTCGGTGCTGAGCGCCGAGTACATAACCTTTTCTTCAGTCGGAATGATAGCGTGATGGTCGGAGACCTTTGCATTGTTAACACATGCTTTTGCTATATTAAGCCGCTTTTTTGCAATATCAAGCGCCAAGCTGCGGCTGTCGCCGTTTACCGCTCTCAGTCTTTCGACAAGAGTAGGTACAATGTCACTTGTTAAGTATCTTGAGTCCGTTCTCGGATATGTCAAAGCCTTGTGCTGTTCATACAGCTTTTGCATAATGTTAAGGGTTTGCTTCGGCGAGTAGCCATACAGCTTGTTTGCGTCGCGCTGAAGTTCTGTCAAGTCATAGAGCATCGGCGCATTTGTCTGCTTTTCACGGGTCTGTTTTGATGTCAGCTTAAACGGCTTACCCTTTATCTTTTTTGCAATTTCTTCAGCCCTTTCACGGTTGAAGGTCATGCTGCTGCCGTTCTTATCACGCCATGAGACAAATAGCTTGCCGAGGTCTGCTTCAATCGTATAATAATCCTTAGGTACAAACGAACGAATTTCTTTTTCACGTCTGACCATAAGCGCAAGGGTTGGTGTCTGAACTCTGCCTGCCGATAACTGGGCGTTAAACTTACAGGTAAGCGCGCGGGTAACGTTAAGCCCTACCAGCCAATCCGCTTCCGCCCTTGCCTGAGCAGCCATATACAGATTTTCATAATCCTTGCCGTCCTTGAGATTTTTAAAGCCTTCACGGATTGCCTTGTCGGTCTGGGAAGAAATCCAAAGCCGCTTAATCGGCTTTTTTACACCGCTTTTTGCAATAATCCATCTCGCTACAAGCTCGCCCTCACGGCCTGCGTCCGTTGCGATAATTATGGATTTTACTTCAGAATTTTTGAGCTGGCGTTTTACTGCGTTATATTGTTTTGAAGTCTGACGGATAACCTCAAGCTTCATAGGATGCGGCAGCATAGGGAGGGTTTCAAGGCTCCATGTTTTATATTCATCGCCGTATGCTTCAGGGTCGGACAGCGTCACAAGATGGCCGAGTGCCCATGTAACAATATATTTATCACCGATAAGGCAGCCGTCGCCTTTTTTCTTGCAGCCCAGAACACGGGCAAGTTCACGACCTACAGACGGCTTTTCGGCCATAACCAATACTTTTGACATAGATATTCTCCATTTAATATATATTTATCAAAAATTATATCACAAAACAGAGTTATAAACAATATTATTTTTTCCTATTTTATTATGGTTGACATATGAGTGTAAATTATAGTTTAATTGCATAAACATTGCAAGCAAAGCTTGCAGCCGGACACCGCCCATGCAATGGGTGGTAATGCAAACTGCGGTAGGTGAGCTGT
>CAJKEB010000050.1 GCA_905198865.1 uncultured Eubacteriales bacterium | reverse complement strand
GGCGACTGAGGGGGCGTACAAACTATAATTTTTCTACATCTGTGCCAGTCTGCCCATGAAAATTATCTCGCCGCTGCTTTCGTCACGGATAATAAACGTGAACGGCTTATCGGCTTTGAATTCTATAGGATCCGGCGGAGTGATGCTTAAACCGTTGCCTGCCATAATCACTGCCGTTACCGCCGCGGCTTCGGTACCTTCTTCGTCAACGTCAATGTAGGTCTTGTGCAGTACCTTATCTATATAAATATTTTCTCCGTCGGGTATTCCATCGCAGATATTCGGGAACTGTGCGGCAGCTGCGCTGAATGCACGCTCCATTCCAAGCCTTTCGAGCAGGTCGTTCAGCTCCTTGCTGTATTCAATCCTGAACTTCGGCATGGATATATTAACATAAGTATCCTCAAGACGGTCAAAATATGTATCATAGCCCGAAATATTTCCGTCATCTATCGAGATATACATTGCAGTATTTCCGCCTTTGTACGGAAGTTTTATCATCTGGACGCTATGGTCGGCGTAGTAGCCGAGATAACGCAAGGCGTTCATAAAGTCGGTTTGCGCTGTTGTTCCGTCGGCATTATTGAAGGTGTCCGGCTTGGTTGCGTACTCAGGAAATTCGCTTTCCCATTTTCCGTTGAAATAAACCGCATTGACAAGCGCCGCAAGAAAGTTGGAATCAGCAATGATTTCCGTTATTTTTCCGTTTGTCTTATCCGACGTCCATTTGTTTATTCTTTCAACAGCGTCTGAGTTGTCTACAACCTCACTTGTGCCGCCGTAGCTATCCTTGATTATATTTTCAAAATCAGGCTTGAATGAGGGTTTGTAGCCATACTCATTTTTGTATTCTTTATTCACCCAGATTGAATTCGCAATACTGAGATAAGCCTTTTCGTTTGAAATAAACTCTGAATCCATCTCACGCCATTTTTGACGTTCTTCCTCCGAGGCTTCGCCGCTGTTTACTTTATCGGTCAGCTCGTTATATGTTTGGTAATCAAAATCAAACGAATTATAGCTTTCGATAAGAGCTTTTGCGGTTTTATTGTATTCGTCAAGGTTATCAATGCCGAGAGCTGCAAGCATTTCCGATTTGGTTTTGTCCGCGCTGCCGTTTGCGGTCATGGCGAGTGCCATTTTGATTGACAGCGGAGAAAACATATAGTTCTCGCTGCTGTCCATTTGATTATTCATTTTCATTGCAAAGTCGTTTACACCTGACGTGGGTGCTTGTGTCACAGTCGGTGCTGACGTAGGCGCCGGAGCTATTCCGAAAACAGAAGCCGGTGTTTCGTATGCCCTGCCGTCCTTGCCGTCACGCTGTATAACCTCGCCTGTTGCAGGATTTACTGATTCGACCAACGGAACATCAAGGGTGTTGCTTAAGATTATCGCCGCTTCGCCGCGCGGAATTATTGCACTGCCGACAAAGTCCGCAGCTCCGTCAAAAACAGAGTATTTCTCGGCCGCATTAATATATCCGTCCGGATAATTATGTGAGATACCCGCGCCGTAATAGTTCTCAATAAGCATAACGACTGACTTAACAAATTCGTTATATGTCACGAAGCCGTCAGGGTCAAATAATCCGCCGTCTGTACCGTTTATCAGATTTTTCTCATGCAGCGTCTTTATATAACCTGAGGCGAAGCATGTGCTGTCAACATCAGGGAAACCCGTGTCATCAGTGACGGCTGCGGTACCTGATATTACTCTTCCGAGGATAGCAGCCATTTCGGCACGGCTCATGCTCTCAAAGGGCTTGAAGCTGCCGTCGGGATAACCGGTGAAGATATTGCTGTCCGAAAGCCTGTCTGCCGCTGTGATAAGCGATTGGTTTTGGAAAATTTCACAATCCGGAAAACTCCCGGCACATACAGGCAAAGCAACTGCTGCGGTCAAAACAGCCGCAGCGGTCATTGCTTGCAAGGTCTTAATTAATCCGGAAGATTCAGAGAAGAATATACAGCCCGATTGCTTTTTGTTTTTCTTCATCATGACAACCTCCAATAAATTAATTTGTATGTATAAAAAATTCACCTATGCTATATTAGATTAATTTTAACATAAAAAGTTCCCAATTTTATGAAAAAATAGATATTAAACAAAAATTCGTTAAATCAAAACGTGGGCTTGAGAAACTTGTAACAGCATTACTGAAAAATTGCGTTGTGTGAAATAATTACAGATTACAAAAAAGCTATCCCGTTATAATTCGGAATAGCTTTTTGTATTGATATAATATTGTAATTTATTCGTACTCAACTACGTTAACCCATCTATCGAGAAATTCTTTTTCTTCAGGCTTGCCCTTTACGGACTGCGAAGCGGCAACGATAGGCATCCATTTCTGGACGTATTGCTTTGCGGTATCGCTCTTTTGGCAGAACAGGTCAAGATACTTGTTTGCAAGTTCCTCTTTGCCGTCAAGGCAGAAGAGGAGGTATGTTCTTGCTGCGTCAGCGCTGGCGTTGCCCTGTGTTGCATGTGACCAGTCAAGAATGTACGGCGTACCATCGCTTGTGATGATTATATTACTCGGGTTAAAGTCGCCGTGACAGAGCTTTGTGTGCTTGGGCATACTCTCAAGACGTGTGTGAAGCTCGTATCTTGTTGTTGCGTCATAGCTTGACTCGCTGATTTTTCTGTTCATCTTGTCCTTGAGCTTGTTAAGAAGCGGAACAGTCTCCTTGTTCATTCTTATCTGAAGGTCAACAAACAGGTTGAGGTATTCGTCCTCCTTGTCGGGGTTCTCCTGCATGAGCTGTGCAAGAGTTTTGCCCTCGATGAATTCAGTAGAGATAACCCACTGACCGTCAACTGTTGTAACCTCATTAAGAGCGGGAATATTAAGCCCTGTTTCCTCAACTCTTGCCTGATTAAGCGCCTCGTTCAGAATATCTGCCTTTGAAAAGTCGGAATCAAATACCTTAAGCGCGTTTTTACCGTCCTTGTATATCGCTTTGTTTGGTCTCTCGGCGAGGATTTTTTCATATTTCATAAGTCATTGCTCCTTTTTATGTTTTTATTTCTCTGCGTTGCCGTAATATGCTCTCAGATACATTTCCTTGATTTCTTTCATGAGCGGATATCTCGGGTTTGCGCCTGTGCACTGGTCGTCAAACGCCTGCTCAACCATATCGTCGAGTGTATCTAAGAAGTACTTCTCATCAATGCCGTAATCCTTAATGGTCTTTTTAATTCCGATTTTCTCTTTAAGGTCGTTAACTGCCTTAATCAGGTTTTCGAGCTTCTCCTCATCGGTCTTACCGCCGAGACCCAGATAGTCGGCAACTTCGGCATATCTTGCCAGAGTGTGCGGATGGTCGTACTGTGAGAATGTACCCATCTTAGCCGGAACCTCGCTTGCGTTAAATCTCAGGACTTCCTCAAGCATAAGCGCATTTGCAACACCGTGCGGCAAGTGGTGGAATGCGCCGAGCTTGTGCGCCATTGAGTGACATACGCCGAGGAACGCGTTGGCAAATGCCATACCTGCCATTGTAGCGGCGTTAGCCATTTTCTCGCGTGCAACCGGATCATTCGGGCCGTTGTCGTATGCTCTCGGGAGATATTCGAATATCATCTTAAGGCTGCGCAGCGCAATGCCGTCTGTATAATCAGTCGCCATAACCGAAGCGTAGGCTTCAAGCGCATGCGAAACAGCGTCAATACCCGAAGCGCTTGTGAGGCCTTTAGGAGCGTTCATCATCATGTCTGCGTCAACGATTGCCATGTTCGGCATGAGTTCGTAGTCGGCAAGCGGATATTTTACGCCGGACTCGCCGTCTGTGATTACGGCGAACGGTGTAACCTCAGAACCTGTACCGGCTGATGTCGGAACTGCAACAAACATTGCCTTTTCGCCCATCTTCGGGAAGGTATAAACTCTCTTACGGATATCGATAAATCTCATTGCCATATCCATGAAGTCAGCGTCCGGATGCTCATAGAGAACCCACATAATCTTACCGGCGTCCATTGCGCTGCCGCCGCCGACAGCGATGATGCAGTCAGGCTCAAACGCCGTCATTGCCTTTGCGCCCTCGATTGCACATTCAAGAGTCGGGTCAGGTGCAACATTTGAGAATACCGAATACTTGATACCCAATTCGTCAAGCTTGTTTGTAATTGGGTCAGTATAGCCGTTCTGATAGAGGAAGGTATCTGTTACGATAAATGCCTTCTTCTTGCCCATAACACCGAGTTCATCAAGCGCAACCGGCAGACATCCTTTCTTAAAGTATACCTTTTCGGGTGCTCTGAACCACAGCATATTCTCTCTCCTCTCAGCAACAGTCTTTATATTAATCAGGTGCTTTACGCCCACGTTTTCAGATACCGAGTTTCCACCCCATGAACCGCAGCCAAGCGTCAGTGACGGAGCAAGCTTGAAGTTGTAAAGGTCACCGATACCGCCGTGTGAAGACGGAGTGTTGACCAGGATGCGGCAGGTCTTCATAGCAGCGCTGAACTTGTCAAGCTTTTCCTTTTCGGTCACTGTGTTCAGGTAAACGCTTGAGGTATGTCCGTAACCGCCATCTGCAATGAGCTGCTCAGCCTTTGCGATTGCGTCATCAAAATCCTTTGCTCTGTACATAGCCAGAACCGGTGAGAGCTTCTCGTGTGCGAATTCCTCGCTTATATCAACGCTCTCGACTTCACCGATAAGGATTTTTGCGTTTTCCGGCACGTCAACACCGGCAAGACTTGCAATAGTGTGCGCCGACTGACCAACAATCTTTGAGTTGAGTGCGCCGTTTATCAAAATGGTCTTTCTGACCTTATCAATCTCGTCACTCTTTAAAATATAGCAGCCTCTGTCCTCGAACTCCTTCTTTACTTTGTCATATACAGAGTCAAGAATGATAACTGATTGCTCGGAAGCACAAATCATACCGTTATCAAATGTCTTTGAATGTATAATCGAGCTAACTGCGAGAAGAATATCAGCAGTGTCGTCAATGATTGCAGGTGTGTTGCCTGCACCAACGCCGAGCGCCGGCTTGCCTGACGAATATGCCGCCTTAACCATGCCCGGTCCTCCTGTCGCAAGGATTGTGTCCGCTTCCTTCATAAGCATATTTGTAAGCTCAAGCGACGGAACGTCAATCCATGAAATAATTCCTTCCGGTGCGCCCGCCTTGACAGCTGCCTCGTATACTATCTTTGCAGCGTCAATTGTGCATTGCTTTGCTCTCGGGTGAGGACTGATGATAATACCGTTTCTTGTCTTGAGTGAAATAAGTGTCTTGAAAATAGCTGTTGATGTCGGGTTGGTTGTCGGAATAACGGCAGCGATAACGCCGATAGGCTCTGCTATCTTCTTTGTTCCGTATGCGGTGTCTTCTTCAAGAACGCCGCAGGTCTTAACATTTTTATATTTATTGTAGATATGCTCAGCGGCATAGTTGTTCTTGATTACCTTATCCTCAACAATGCCCATGCCTGTCTCTGCAACCGCCTGCTTTGCGAGCGGAATTCTCTGCTTGTTCGCAGCAATAGCGGCAGCTTTGAAAATCGCATCTACCTGCTCCTGTGTAAACTTGGCAAACTCCTGCTGGGCTTTTCTGACTTTCTTAAGCTCCAGTTCCAGTTCTTCAATTGTACTTACCATAAGAAATATCTCCTCTCGGTTGTATTTGGTTTTTATTATATTACTAATTAATTTTATTATCAAGAGATTTTATGTCTATTCTCTGTTAAACCTTTGTAAGATATTTAGAACATTTTTAACAAAATTATTTGTTAAATTTTTATCAATCTCTTGATGCTATTATACACGCTTGTTAAAAATTTGTCAATCGCTTTGCGGGAAATTAGTTAACAAAAAAAGCGTATGTCCGTCGTAGAGATTTGGTTAATGTGACTGCAAGGCCAAAGCACGGCTCTGTTGCTATCGCATGCTAAGCTGAAACAGATAATATCTGATAAAACGCCTGTACCTTTTATATCGCTGAAGCCTTAAAGCATAAAAATTCATAAAAAATTCAGAAAAACATATTGACAAATGCTACCTGTAGTGCTATGATAGGGTTAGCACTCAGGGAGAGTGAGTGCTAACAGAAAATTTAAGGTCAAAGAAAGGTGGTTAAGATGGCATCCCTTGATGACAGAAAGAAACTGATACTCCAGGCGATTGTTGAAGATTATATCAAGAATGCCGAACCGGTTGGTTCCAGAAGCGTTGCGAAAAAGACCAGCCTTAAGCTCAGCGCCGCCACAATTCGGAATGAAATGTGTGACCTTGAGGAAATGGGAATGCTTATCCAGCCGCATACTTCGGCAGGACGTATTCCGTCCAATGCAGGATTCAGGTTTTATGTTGACAATTTGATGCATAAATATCAAATGACGGCTTTGGAAATTGACAGACTAAGAGCGGCTATGTTCAACAGAGTCCGCGAGCTTGACAATGTGATTAAGGAGGTATCGTCTGCGTTTTCGGCTATTACAAACCTGCCGACGTTTGCAATGCTTCCTATTAATGAATCGTGTGCTGTCAAGAGCGTTAAGCTTGCAAATGTAGACGGGCGGACAATAATGGTTATTGTCACCGATTCATCGGGACTTATCAAAAACAAGCTGCTGCGGCTCAGACGGGTTGTGACGGAGGAAGAGGTCTCGAAGCTGAACGATGTTATCAATGCCAATCTGGCCGGTCTTGATATAAACGGTTATATGAATCTTGACAACGTTATGGGTATCACTCAGGCGGTCGGCGAAAATACCGAAATTCTTTCATCTATTATTGAGCTTATACACGAGGCGCAAAAGGAGATTGAAAGCAAGAAGGTGTTTGTCGAGGGCGCCGCAAATATTTTGAGGTTCCCCGAATATAATGACATCGATAAGATAAAAAATATTCTTGAGTTGTTCGATGATAATGAGGTTCTCAGTGAAGTTGTTGACGTTGTCCATAACGACAGCAGCGGAAACGAGGTCGGAATTTACATAGGTGATGAAATTCCGCTGCCTCAGCTCAAAGAAAACAGCTTGGTTGTATCACGTTACAAGGTCGGAGACGACCTGATGGGAATTGTCGGTGTTATCGGTCCGCAGCGTATGGATTACGCAAGGGTCGCTTCGGGCATAAAGTTCTTCTCCGAGCAGCTCGGAAAGATGCTCAGCAACAGGTTTAACCCTGACGCAGACGTTTCGGACAGCTCCGATAACAATACAGAGTACAATCATGACGATACAGATTTTAAAGATAAAAGAGGAGACGGTTAAAAATGAAATCTAACACAGAAGCAAACGAGAACATAGAGAAGCAGGAAGCTTCTCCAGAAGAGACTGAAACCGCAAATCAGGAAGAAGCAAAAACTGATGACGCTGCGGAGACACAGGTGAAGGAGGAAGCTCCGGATAATTCCGACAAGGATGAAGAAAGCCTTGCCGAAAAGCTCGAAGAGGTCAAGGATAAGCTGCTCAGAAAGGCGGCTGAGTTCGATAACTTCCGAAAGAGAACCGCAAAGGAAAAGACGGAGAACTTTTCGATGGGCGTTTGTGAGGCGGTTGAAAAGCTGCTCCCGGTTCTGGATAATCTCGACCGCGCCATTGCGTCAGATGAAACAGACGAGGCAAGCTCGGCGCTGCTTGACGGCATAAAGATGGTCAGAAAGCAGTTTGCGGATGCACTTTCGGATATCGGCGTCAGCGAGATTGAGGCTGTGGGTAAAGAGTTCGACCCCGAAAAGCACAATGCGGTAATGATGGAGGACAGCGATAAGCCGTCAAACACTGTTACCGAGGAGTTCGCAAAGGGCTATATCTACAAAAAAGGCGAAACAGAAAGAGTTGTCCGCCACTCAATGGTTAAGGTTTCAACGTAGGAACATAGGAACGTAGATGTTAGGGATCAGGTATTAGGCTTGTAGGGGCGGATATTATCCGCCCGACAACATAGAAAACAGATTATATTATAGTAAGATTAAATATTAGGAGGAATTTATTATGAGTAAAATAATAGGTATTGATTTAGGAACAACAAATTCATGTGTTGCCGTTATGGAAGGCGGCGAACCGGTGGTTATCCCCAATCCGGAGGGTGCGAGAACAACACCGTCAGTCGTAGCGTTCACAAAGGACGGCGAGCGTCTTGTAGGTCAGGTTGCAAAGAGACAGGCAATTACAAACCCCGATAAGACAATCATTTCTATCAAGCGTGACATGGGTACCGACAGAAAGGTAGACATAGACGGAAAGAAGTACACACCGCAGGAGATTTCAGCAATGATTCTTCAAAAGCTCAAGAGCGATGCCGAGGCATATCTCGGTGAGACAGTAACACAGGCGGTAATCACGGTTCCGGCTTACTTCAGCGATTCACAGAGACAGGCAACAAAGGACGCAGGTAAAATCGCAGGTCTTGAGGTAAAGAGAATTATCAACGAGCCTACAGCAGCTTCACTTGCTTACGGTCTTGCAAAGGATGTTGACCAGAAGATTATGGTTTACGACTTAGGCGGCGGTACATTCGATGTATCTATTCTCGAAATCGGCGACGGCGTATTTGAGGTACTTGCAACAAGCGGTAACAACCGTCTCGGCGGTGATGACTTTGACGAGAAGATTATGAACTATCTTGCCGACGAGTTCAAGAAGGAGCAGGGTATTGACCTTCGCCAGGATAAAATGGCGCTCCAGAGACTTAAAGAAGCTGCTGAAAAGGCAAAGATTGAGCTGTCGGGCGTAACGTCTACAAACATCAATCTTCCGTTTATCACAGCTGACGCAACAGGCCCGAAGCACCTTGACATGACTTTGACAAGAGCTAAGTTTGACGAACTCACAGCAGACCTGGTTGAAAAGACAATGGGTCCGTCAAGAGACGCATTAAACGAAGCAGGCCTCCAGCCGAGCCAGATTGATAAGGTATTGCTGGTCGGCGGTTCGTCAAGAATCCCGGCAGTACAGGAAGCCGTTAAGAAGCTCACAGGTCAGGAGCCGCACAAGGGTATTAATCCTGATGAATGTGTTGCTATCGGTGCTGCTGTACAGGCAGGCGTACTGACAGGTGATGTTGAAGACCTCGTTCTTCTTGACGTAACACCTCTGTCACTCGGTATCGAGACAATGGGCGGCGTGTTCACAAAGCTGATTGAAAGAAACACCACTATCCCGACAAACAAGAGCCAGGTATTCAGCACGGCTGCGGACGGTCAGACAAGTGTTGAGGTTCACGTACTCCAGGGTGAGCGTGAGATGGCAGCATATAACAAGACCTTGGGCAGATTCAGCCTTACGGATATTCCGCCGGCACCGCGCGGTGTTCCGCAGATTGAGGTCAGCTTCGATATCGACGCAAACGGTATCGTAAACGTAAAGGCAAAGGATTTGGGTACAGGCAAGGAGCAGGCTATTACAATCACAGCAAGCACAAACCTGTCAGACGCAGATATTGAAAAGGCCGTTAAGGAGGCAGAACAGTATGCCGCTGAAGATAAGAAAGCCAAAGAAGAGGTTGACGTTCGCAATCAGGCTGACAGCATGGTGTACCAGACCGAAAAGACTCTCGGTGAACTTGGAGATAAAATCACCGAGGATGAAAAGAAAGGTATCCAGGACGAAGTCGATAAGCTTAAGGAACTCTTAAAGGCACAGCCGCTTGATGTTGAGGCAACAAAGACTCAGACCGAGGAAGTGTCAAAGAAGTTCTATGCCGTAAGCGAGAAGCTGTATAAGGCAGCCGCAGAACAGGCTCAGGCGCAGCAGGGTGCAGCAGGCGCAGACGCAAACCCCAGCAATGATGATAATGTAGTAGACGCAGACTATACCGAAGCAGAGTAATTTTTTTACAGGGGAGCTTTGCTCCCCTGCAACCCCGCTAAAGGAGATTGAAAATGGCAGACAAGAGAGATTATTACGAGGTGTTAGGCGTAAGCAAAGGCGCCTCGGCAGATGAAATAAAGAAAGCATACCGTAAGCTTGCCAAAAAGTACCATCCTGACCTAAATCCGGACGATAAGGCGGGCGCGGAAGCAAAGTTCAAAGAGGCGAGCGAGGCTTATGAGGTCTTGAGCGACCCGAATAAAAAGGCGAGATACGACCAGTTCGGTCACGCGGGAGTAGACCCGAATGCGGCTGCCGGTTATGGCGGAGGCGGCTTCGGCGGCTTTGGTGGATTTGATGATTTCGACCTTGGCGATTTATTCGGCAGCTTCTTTGGCGGAGGCGGTTCGCCGAGACGTAATCCGAATACCCCGCAGCGGGGCAGGGACATACGTATGAATATCGACCTCACCTTTGAGGAAGCGTGCTTCGGAACCAAGAAGGAAATCACTGTCAGCCATATGGAGGAATGTGACGCATGTCACGGCAGCGGAGCGGCTGAGGGAACTCAGCCCGCAAGATGTACAGCCTGCGGCGGAACCGGTCAGGTGAAAGCTGTTCAGAGGACGCCGTTCGGCAGTATGCAGACAGTCCGCACCTGTGAAGCCTGCGGCGGAAAGGGAACTGTTATTAACGACCCGTGTAAGATTTGCCGCGGCGAAGGAAGCGTTCGGCGCAGCAAGAAAATTAATGTAAATATCCCGGGCGGAATCGATAACGGTATGAGCCTTAACGTCAGAGGCGAGGGCGATATAGGCAAGAATGGCGGTCCGGCAGGCGATATACTCCTGACGGTCAGAGTAAAACCGCATAAGATTTTTGCGCGCAGCGGCGCGGATATAAGCTGCGATTATCCTATCTCGTTTGTCCAGGCAACTCTCGGCGGCGAGGTCAAGGTTCCGACGATTGACGGCAACGTCACATATAATATCCCGGAGGGAACTCAGCCGGGAACAGTGTTCCGCCTGAAGAACAAGGGCGCAGTCAAGCTGAACGGAAACGGACGCGGCGATCAGTATGTAAAGATTCAGGTCGAAATCCCCAAGGGCATAAACGAAAGCCAGAAGGAGATACTGCGTCAGTTTGACGATAGCATTGACCCATCAAAATATAAAAAGCGCAAGTCGTTTATGGAAAAGATAAAGGATCTGTTTGATTAATTACATTGCCGCAATGTATTTGCATCGCTCTGTTGAAGTGGGATAGAGGTTCAACCCATGAAATTGGTTGTGAAACGAGCATCGGTAGGTGAGCGGAGCGAACGCGTTAGGCGAGTAGTCGCCTCGCCGAAGGCGATTTAATGTGTTATTGACTTTATCTGCTTCGGGTAAAAACGCTTTGTATGGCGCATACGAACCCTGCGGGTTCGGTCACAGGCGAGTATCCGCCTCGCCGAAGGCGATTTAATGTGTTATTGTCGGTATGTGGTTATAGGGGGCTTTTTTACCCCCTATTTTTAAGGAGAAAATCATGGATTGGATAAAGATAAGCATAATAACAACAAATAAGGGTATTGACCCGGTCAGCAGTTGTCTGAGCGACTTAGGAATTGACGGAATTGAAATTCTTGATAAGGACGACTTTAAGGAGTTCCTTGAAAACAACCGAAAGTATTGGGACTATGTGGACGAGGAGCTTGAAAAGCTGAAAGAGGCTGATACAAAAATAACTGTTTACGTCAGTGATGACGAGGACGGCAAAGCCTTGCTCGGTGAAATCCAAAAGAATATATCCGAAATGAAAAAAGCCGATACAGACGGCGTTTTGGGCTCGCTTAATATTCTTACGGCAAACGTCAGGGACGAGGATTGGTCAGAAAATTGGAAGCAGTATTTTAAGCCGCTCAAAATAGGTGATAAGGTACTTATTCAGCCGGAATGGCAGCCGCTCGAAGGAGAAACCAACAGGATTGTGTTCAAGGTCAATCCCGGTATGACATTCGGCACCGGCTCGCATGACAGCACAAGATTTTGTATCGAGGAGATTGAATCAAACCTTAAGAAGGGCGACACACTTTTGGATTTGGGCTGCGGAAGCGGTATACTTTCGATTATTGCGCTGCTTCTCGGCGCATCTGACTGTACTGCCGTGGATATTGACCCGAATGCAGTAGACGTGGCATATTCAAATCTTGAGCTTAACGGACTTGATAGAGCGAGATATCATGTTTCTTCAGGCGACATTATCGCAAGCGGGGAAGTGCGGGCAAGATTCGGCAAGTATGATGTGGTTGTTGCCAACATAGTCGCCGATGTTATTATCGCTTTAAGCCCGTATGTCAGAGGCTTCATGAAGGAAAACGGAACCTTTATATGCTCGGGAATAATAAACGAGAGAGCGGCAGAGGTCAGACAGGCGCTCGAAGAAAACGGATTAGAGATCGTAAAGACAAAACGGTCGGACGAGTGGACGGCGTACACATGCCGCTGATTTGGATCAGAATATAATAATATTAAATACACCGCTTCAGAGAAGCAAAAGCATAATAAGTATAAAATCTTTCGTTTTGGAGATGATATGCTTATATGACTTTTATTTCATGATTGGCGGTGTTTTTTATGTTAACGTGGGATTTATCAAAGGTCTTTTTTGCATCGGTCGGTTCGATTGTGGTTTTGTTTCTGCTTACAAAGATGCTCGGCTACAAGCAGATGTCCGAGCTTTCTATGTTCGACTACGTAAACAGTATAAGCATAGGCTCAATCGCTGCGGAAATGGCAACGACTATTGACGGCGACTTTATGAAGCCGCTGCTCGCAATGGTGATTTATGCAGTTGCAGCTTTTTTGATTGGTTTCATATCAAACCGTTCACTGAAGTTCCGCCGATTTTTTGAAGGAAGAGCAATCATTCTGTTCCAGAACGGAAAGATATACAAGAAGAATCTGGCAAGGGCGAGAATTGACTTAAGCGAGCTGCTTGCGCAGTGCCGTGTACAGGGATATTTTGACTTAAACGATATTTCTCTGGCAATAATGGAGAGCAACGGCAAGATTTCGATTTTGCCGTCAACAGCGGCAAAGCCTGTGAGCGTTGAGGACTTAAAGGCCGATGAGCTTATAACAAACAAGAAACAGCCGGCGAGGGCATGTGCGAATGTGATAATAGACGGAGCTGTGCGCTATGAAAACTTAAAGCAGACAGGAAACAATGACATCTGGCTCAAGAATGAGCTCGGCAAGCAGGGGATTTCAAGTCCGAAAGAGGTATTTCTCGCAACCGTAGACGATAATAACAAGCTGAATGTATATGTAAAAATAAATGACAAGCCGAAGAATGATTTGTTTCAGTAGAGGACTGTGACCGAACCTGAAAGGTTCGTATATGCCAAACTAAGCGTTTGATATAACCGTAGGGGCGGATAGTATCCGCCCGCGGGCGGATACTATCCGCCCCTACGGTATGGCGGCATAATA
>CAJKEB010000049.1 GCA_905198865.1 uncultured Eubacteriales bacterium | reverse complement strand
GAGTGCTTTTATTATGCAAAAAATCGAGGTGATAATATGAGGGTGAGAGAACCGCCCGGTTTATGCTTGTTATATGCTTAGGGCGTACCTCTTGAGGTCAATAAACGAAAAACACAGAGCCAAAAACAAGCAGATATAATTTAATGTTTATAAAGGGCGACTTGTGCGCCTTTTTTTAATACTTAAAACCAGGAGGAAAGAAAATGGCAGAAGAAACAAATGTAACGGCTGGGGGTCAGACGAACGGAACCGATGATATGCAGATGGGAACGGCGCAGGACAACCGGGCGGGACAGAAAGAAACAACGAAAACATATACACAGGAAGAGTATGAAAAAGCTCTGCAGTCCGAAACGGACAAGAGAGTACAGCAGGCGCTTGCTACCGCGGAAGCCAAGTGGCAAAAGGATTATGAGGCAAAGCTTGCTGACGAGATAAACGAGGCGGCGAGACTCGCTAAGATGTCTGCTGAAGACAGAGCAAAAGCTGAGTTTGACAAACGCGTAAAAGAGTTTGAGGACAGGGAGGCAAAGCACAACGCCGAACGCCTTACTTTTGAGTGTACAAAACAGCTTGCAAACGAAAACCTGCCGGTCGAAATGGCAGAAATGCTTACCGGAACAGATGCAGAGACAACAAAAGCAAACATTGAAGCTTTCAAGAATGTGTATAACAAGGCTATTCAGGACGGCATAGATAAAAAGCTGAGGGGCAGAACCCCTAAAACACAGACGTCGCAGCCAAACTCATGGGTTGACAGCGTGCGGCGCGGCGCAGGATTAAAATGATAATGATAAGGAGTGATTATTATGGCAAACTCGATTGAGTATGCAAAGAAGTTTTTGCCGATTATAGACGAGGTCTATAAGGCGGCGGCAGTAACAGAAGGGCTTGACGCAGCTGTAAAGACAGACTTTACGGGTGTTAACGAGGTTAAGGTATTGAAGGTATCAACCACCGGTATGGGTGATTATTCCAGAAAAGACGGCTATCCCAAAGGCGATGTAACCGCTGCATGGGAGACCATGAAGCTGGAAATCGAAAGAGGTAAGGAGCTTTCGGTAGACAGAATGGATAACGAGGAGACGCTCGGTCTTGTATTCGGACAGGTAGTCGGCGAGTTTATGCGCGAGCATGTTATCCCGGAAATTGACGCATATCGTTTCGCGAAGTATGCAGGAGAGACAGGTGCAACAACTGAAAGCGGCGCTCTCACAAGCGATACAATTATCGCCGCCCTTGATGAGGCAGTGAGAGTTCTTGACGAAAACGAAGTAAACGCAGAAAGCAGGATTCTTTGCGTAAACAGCGACCTTAAGCCTGTGCTTAACCGCGCATTAAACCGTATGTGGTCGAGCGATGCGTCGGTGAGCACAGTACTGAGGGATTACAACGGTATTCCGATTAAGTATGTGCCTAAGGCGCGTTTCAATACTTCCATAACCCTGAATTCCGGTCAGGAGAACTGGGGATTTACCGCCGGAGTGGGCTCAAAATCAATCAATTTCATGCTGCTTGACCGCAAAGCGATATTGCAGGCGAAGAAGTTTGCACTTCCCAAGATTTTTACACCGGACGAAAACCAGGACAAGGACGCATGGAAGTTCCAGTTCCGTCTGTATCACGATTGCTTTGTTTATGAAAATAAAAGCAAGGGCGTTTACGTTCATACCGCTGTTTAAGGAGGTAAACAACTATGCTGATAGTAAAGGGTAATATTTACCGCAATGTTTCCGAAAAAGAAGCGGAGAAGTATAAACAGCAGGGATATACCGAGGTTAAGAACAGCGGGGTGAAGGACAATGCAGACAGCGGAAGAAAGACTCGCAAAGGCTAAACTGCTTCTCGGCGTAACGGACGACAGCAAGGACGAGGTTTTGAGTTATCTGATTGAGGATAATATCAATCTCGTCCTTAATTATTGCCGTATTTGCGAACTGCCGGAGGCACTTGAAAGCCTTATTCCGGTTATGACGGCAGACCGCTTCCGTATGATGAATTACGGCGACGCAAAGGGCGACAAGGTGCTGAAATCCGTGACACAAGGCTCCAAGAGCGAGAGCTACGGAAGCTCTGCGGATATGTTCGGCAGTAATTTCCTGAACAATTACAAATTGCGCCTTGCGCCGTTTATCAACAGAAAGGGGCGTGTTCCCAGTGACTTTGATAGACCAGGAAACACCGATTGATATTTATGCCGGTGATTCAGTAATTGAAGCCATGTGTGATATGCAGCCATATTCAGGCGGACTTGCACAGCAGGAATACGGACTTGAAATCGACTGCGTAATGCGGATTTATACCGAACCCAACAAGAACATCGTTGAAGGCGTAAAGATTGCTGACAGAGGGCAAAAACCGATTTATATTGTGAAATATAAAGAACACTGGAAGGATTATACAGTTGCGCTGCTCAGTATGATTCCGCAGGCGGTTCAGGGCGATAATACCGACAACGAAAACGGCACAAACGAGTTGAGCGATATATACGGAGGCGGTTTTTACTAACGTAGATTTTGAGAAACAGGAGAAGGAGGTGGCCGCAATTGATTGACATGAACCCGCATGTTAAAAAGCTGCTTGAAAAGACAGGGGTTAAGGTGCAGCAGGGTACACGATTTGATACTGACCCGGTTCCGCTTGTCACGTTTCGCAAAGTTACTACTGACGAGGGATTTCACTCGGACAATAAAGAAGATTCCCAGGTAAGCAAGTTTGCGGTTGATATATGGAGCAATTCACCTGTTCAGGTCTCGAATATAGGCGTAAAGGTCAACGAGATAATGCAAGCTGACGGCTGGACACGCACCTTTGACTATGATGTGCCGAGAGGCAGCCCTATAGAGCTTTATCACTGTAGTCAGAGATACAAGAAAGAGGTGTATTTCTGATATGGGAATTAATATCGAAATTGACGGATTAGGCGATATACTCGGCAATCTCGGAGCAATGGCCGCAAAGGTTGACGGCGCAGTCCAGAGAGGCGTCCAAAAGGGCGGTAAGATTATTCAGTCGGAATGTAAAGCTGAATGTCCTGTAGCTACGGGCGAGCTGCGCAACAGCATAGTCGAGCAGACAAGCGGAGGCGGCGGGCAGTATACGTCTGAGGTGGGTCCTACTGCGGATTACGGTATTTATGTCGAAATGGGTACCGGAATTTACGCCGGGGGACGGCAAACACCCTGGCGCTATCAGGACGCGCAGGGCAGCTGGCACACCACAAGGGGGCAAAAGCCGCAGCCGTACATGGAGCCGGGATTTGAAGCCGGAAAAGATGAAGCTGTAGAAGCATTAACAGCTGAAGTAAGAAACGCGCTCGCATAAAACGAGCATTTTATTAAAATTTTTATATTTGGAGGTAATTTATTATGGCAAAAACAAACACAATTTTAAAGCATGATCCTATGCCTACTTTGGGCATAAGTAACTATACTATTTTTAAGATGCTTACAGACGACGCAGTTACAGGTAAGGCTACATACGATACGGCAATCCCGTTTCCGGGCACGGTTGAAATTGCACCGACAGACAACGGATCGACAGACACATTTGACGCAGATAATAAGGCATATTACACAGAGTCATATATTGAAAAGCTGGGGCACGAAATCACTAACGCGGATATTCCGCCCGAAATCGATGCATTGATGCGCGGCTTAGATACAGTTGACGGCGGTATTGAGTATAAAGGCATAATTGAAGCCCCGAACTTCGGCGTAGCTTGGGAGGTTATGAAGCCTAACGGGGCTGCAAGGTTTATCAGATACTACAAGGGTAAGTATGGGTTTGCGTCCAATGTGGGCGGCAAGACAAAGCCGAGCGAAGGTGCGTCAGAAAAGCAGACAGCAAAGGCAACATATACAGCAACGCTCAGAGAGTGTGATGAAAAGGGCTACTACGTCCTTGATAGTGATGCGGTTGAAGGCATGACTGTTGAGCAAATCCGCGAAAAGTGGTTTACAGACCTGAACTGGTATCCGTCATCAGAAGGAGAATAATATAATGGCAAAAACAGCACAGAACATCATAACAATTAAGATAAACGATAAAGAGGTTCAGTCAAAGCCGTTTGATTTTGAAACGTATCGGCTTATAAACAACCTGCACTGTCAGGGTTATGCAGGGGCTGCAACACTTTGCTATAACGCGTTAGTCCGTATGTTTGAAGGAACGGCGGCAACAGCAGAGTATATTGAAACCTTGCCGATAGCAGATAAGGCTGTGTTGTGTGACAAGGTCTTTGATATATATGTAAATAACGTCAAAGAGATTAACGAAAGATTAAAAAACGAGTAACGTCGGGTGGAAATGAAGATTTTGACCTGCGGGATTTGTATAGAATTCTGTACGAGGTCAAAGGAATACTGCCCGACGATTTAGCTCGGCAAAGTCCGGTTATGTTAATTGATATACTGAGCTCAGAGAGCAAAAGCAGCAAACCGGGCATGGATAACGTGCCGGATGAACTCAAATGGTTTTACGGCTATTAATATTTGTGCAGCTTCACGGCTGCACATAGAAAAAGGCATCCATTGGGGTGTCTTTTTCTATGTGAACATCAGAGAAATAAGCAGGTGATTAAATGAGCGGTAGCTTGGGAGATTTAACAGTACGATTTACGGGTGATGCGTCGCAGCTTGCGGCGACTATATCAGGTGTGCAGGGACAGCTTGCCGGAATGCAGGGCGGCTTTAAAGGAGCATCGTCCGCGTCCGACAGTTTTATCAGTGGTACCAAAAAAGGCGCGAGCGTTTTAAGTACATATCAGAGGCAGATGTATGCGGTCGGTGAGACTGTTAAGCAATACGAGAATAAGCTGTCAAAAGCTAAGACGGTTGTGAGCGACAGTGAACGAGCTTTGTCAAAAGCGACTGCGACATACGAAAAGAATAAAAAAAGTGTTTTTGAGAATTGTTCGGTTCTGAAACAACAGGAGAAAGCTCTTGGGGTTTCTATCCAAGCAAAGGAACATGAGATCGGTGAATACCAAAAGATTAACGCGCTGATAGATAAAAACAGTTCCGAATATAAGGATAATGTTAAGTACATCAATCAAGCCACAAAAGAAATAGGCGGACTCGAAAGACAGCAAAGAAGCGTACAGAATTCATTGGCTGCTCAAGGTCGTATAATGCAGTCTAATATAAACGATTACAATAACGCAAAGGCCGCCGTTGATAATGCAAACAAAAGCTATCAAAGTACAAGCGAGGCACTCAAACAAGCACAGTCCGCGTACAAGGAATATGAAAGCGGTCTTGCAGCAGTAGAAAAGCAGCAGCGTTTATTGGACATGCAAGCAACCGGTAAAAACCTGAAAGAGATTGGCAGCGGCGTTGACACTGTAACAAAGCCGATTCAAATCGCTTCGGCGGCTTTGGCTGCCGGCGGTGTCGCTTCTGCGAAATTTGCTGTTGACTTTGAGGATAATTTTGCGAACGTAAAGAAAACCGTTGAGGGTACTCCGCAGCAGCTTGAGAAGGTCAAACAGGGAATAATTGACCTGACAACCACCGGAATAAACGGCAGAAACGCTATACCGCAGACAACAGCACAGCTTACGGAGCTTGCTGCTGCCGGCGGTCAGCTTGGCATAGAGACGCCTAACATTCTTGAATTTACCGAAACAATGGCACAGATGGGAACCGCAACAAACCTATACGGAGCAGAGGGCGCGGCAACGCTTGCCCGCTTCATGAATGTCACCAACACTTCGCAGGATCAGGTTAAAAACCTGGGCAGTGCGATTGTTGATTTAGGTAATAATTTTGCTACAACCGAATCTGAGATTGCGATTCTCGGACTTAGAATGGGCGCAACCGGTAATGTCGTAGGAATTTCGGCGCAGGATATTTTGGGTTATTCAACCGCTTTGTCAAGCATGGGTATAGAAGCCGAAGCGGGAGGCTCGGCTGTCTCGCGTATATGGATGGATATACAGAGCGCAGTAAGCTCAGGCGGTGAAGAATTGCAGACATTTGCCAAAGTATCGGGCAAGAGTTCAACTGAGTTTGCCGACCAATGGAAAACGGACGCAAGCGGAGCGTTTCAGGAGTTCCTTGTCGGATTGTCTAAGAGCGAAGACCAGGTGCAGACGCTTGCCGAACTCGGATTTAACAATATTCGTGATATACAGGCACTGCAAAGACTTGCGAGCGAAAAGGGTATACAATTAGTTACAGAGGCGCTGCAGCGCGCAAACACTGCATGGAGCGAAAATATCGCTTTGCAAAAAGAAGCAGACGCAAAAGCCGAAACCACAGCCGGACAGATACAGATTATGAAAAATAATCTTACTGAAGCAGCACGCAGTATCGGTGAAACATTCTTGCCAATGATAGTAAAGGGTTCAACATCTGTTAAGGAGTTTGCTCAGGGTATCGCTGACATGAGCGACGAGGGCAAACAGAGACTCATTAATCTTGGCGAAAGCATTATAGTTCTCGGTGCAGGTTCAAAGGCTATTGCAGGAGCCACCAAAAGTATAGGTTCGATTATTGAGGCTATCGGAAAGCTGAGAACTATATCCGCAACAATAAATGCAGCAACTGAAGGCGTCGGAGCATTGAGTGCAGCGAGTTCAACATTTACTGCAGTTGCTCCGGCTTTTGCAACAGCTTTGGGCTGGCTCGCCGTACCCGCGAGTATGTATGTCGGTATGGAGCTTTGGGCGGCACATCTCAAAAAAGCTGAACAAGAATTTTTGCATATCGGAGATGGTGCGGGTGAATTTGCTAAGACGGCGGCAGCAACAATTTCAGCTGCAAACACAGCAAATGAGTACGCAGAGAAACTCAGAGAAGTTAATGATACAATTTCAAAAGGCAGTGATGGAACTCCCGAAGGTAATTCTGCATATAATCAGGCTATCGAGCAGAGAAAAGAGTACGTGCAATGGTTCATTGATAATTACGGTGATTACGTTGCTGCTCTTGAGTCAGGCAATGAAGTAACTAACAATACGGCGGCAATTATTCAGCAAATGACCGCAGCCGAAAAAGAAGCTAAAATGTCCGAGCTTAATTTTAAAGTTAATGAGGGCGGCTATAATGTAGGAGGATTGCAAGAAAGCATCAAGACCTATGAAAAGCAGAATGAGGCAATATATAAGAATAACGCTGCGTTATATAACCTCAAAAAAGGTCTTACCGATTTAAATACTGAATATTCGTCTCTTAATAATCAAATAGATAATAAAAGCATAAGTAAAGGCGAATATGTTGACAAAATAGATGAACTGGAAGAGAAGTACAAAGGTGTAGCAGAAGCGTATCACGAGCTTACAGGAGATGATTTTAATTGGGCTAATGCGGATATGGTTGAAGACGCTTTAGCAGCTATCGACAACAGATTATCTGAAAACAGCGAAAAAGTCGAAGAAAACAAAAAAAATATAGAAGCCGCAAAAGCGTCTGTCAATGAATATCAGGAAGCAGCGCGAGTTGCTTCCGATGTAATGCTTGCCGAATTGCCTGCGGCAATCGAAAACGGAAACGGAAAAACTCAAGAGTATATAGCTAAAATCGGCGAGTACGGCAAAGCAGTCGGTTTTAGTTTTAATGAAATGGGCGGTTATGCAAATCAAGCTGCTTTAAAACTTAATGGATTTAATTCAGTCACAGAGGCTGTCGCAGATAAAAACGGCGGTCTTAACGCTTCTGTCAGAGATTGTGTCAATACAATGCAGCAATGGGGTTATTCAGCTTCTCAAGCTGCCGTACAAGGCGCATTGCTCCAAAATGGGTTTAGCGATATAATCAGCGCAGCAAAAACAGAGGGCGGTTTGGATACCATAATACAACAGGCAAATCAGCTTGCACATTCTATGGGCTTGGTACCTGAGAATAAAACAATAAAAATCAGTGCTGAGGGTGATATATCGCTTATTGATGATACAACACAAAATATTGAAGAAATAAACGGCAAAAATGTTACTGTTGGAGTACAAGTCAATGGAAAAGATGAGATTGTAGCGGTTACAGAACTCGTAAAAAACTTCGGTATGGAAACCGCTGTTGCAATCCTCATGGCACAGGATAACGCATCTATAATTGTTGACGGTGTAAGCTATAAAATACAAGGTATTGACAAAACGACAGGAAAGGCAAGAGTTGAAGCAGAGGACGGCGCTACACTTGTCCTCGACCTTGTAACAGGCAAATTATATAATCTTGACGGCACGGAGGTTACATCATCACTAAAAGCTAATGATGAAGCTACTCCGGTGGCGGAAGATGTTACCGATGCTATACATGATATACCTACATCACATAATACATATATTACCGCAAGCGACAATGCAAGCGGAACAGCAAACAGAGTTGCGGCAGCAATAAGAGGGATCCCGTCAAGCAAAACAATAACAATCAATACGGTAGTTTCAGGCGGCTTGCCGAGTCCGAACGCTTTGGCAAATGGTATTACTGCAAAAGGTACATCTGATGCAAAAGCGGGTTTTGGTATCATAAATGATGAAAAAGGTGTAGCAGATCCTACAGAGCTTTTGATACGTGATGGAGTGGGATATACTTTTGAAGGTCGAGACGTGCCGATTATGTTTAAAAAGCATGACGTACTTCTTACCGCTTCACAGACTAAAGATGCATTAGCAAGCCTTCCCCACTATGCAAGCGGAAAGAATAACGAGGCGTGGGAGACTGCAAAATCCGACCGTGAGCATATACGCAAGACCACATACAGCATAATCCCGGCATGGGAGGAGCTTGAGTGGCTTGACGAGATGAAGCAGAAATTCGCGTCAGATGCCGAAGTTATCAAGGAAATTGAAGAGGAAATTGTCACATACACAAAGCAGGTGTGGCAGGACAGCCTTGACACAATGCAGTATTCGCTTGATATGGGCTGGATTTCACAAGAGGAATACTATTCAAAACTTGCTGTATACCGTGATGAAAATTTTGCACCCGATACCGAGGAATACAGAGACGCAACGCTTGAGTTGCACAAGCATTCCGTTCAGCTGATTGAGGACGCAAACGAAGCATCTAAGGCATATATCGATTTGCACGGCAGTCTTAACGACTGGAACGAAATGGGAACCGGTATGGGCGAGGTGTGGCAGACCATAAACCGGCGCAATGTTCAGGCGGCAAATGACGGACTGATTACATGGGAGGATTATTTTGATACCCGAAGCGAGTATACGGAGCAGTTTCTTGATAATTACATTGCATATTCTGACGCTTGGATAGATAGAGAAAAAGAATACAACAATATTTCTGCCGATGATGCTATTGCGGCTATTGATAGACAAAGAGCTGAGGTCAGAGACTATTTTGCAGAACTCGGAGAGTTGACTGATGAGGAATATGCATACAAAGTCAAGGTCGAACTCGAACTTGAACAAAACAGATATGATGAGGTTAGAAATCAACTTGGCTCTTGGGAAGATGATTGGCAATGGCAAGAAAAGCGTGCAGAGGTTTACGGTTGGGAGAATATCGGCGAGGATAAACTTGATTTTTATCAACGAGTTGCTGACAAATATACCGCATGGTCTGAAAATCCGGAATTAGATCCGACAAAACAGCAATACGCACGCAGACAAGCCGATGAAGCGCAAATGGAGCTGTACAAAGCCACAGAGGATTATTATGACGATATACTTTCCGAAGCCAAAGACCGCATGGACGAGGTTGAAAAGCTGCTTGATGATAAATTAAGCGCTCTTGAAGAAAGCTGGGAAGTCGAGGACAGAGCAGAGGACAAGTCTGAAACACTTGCCGATATTGAGAAATACAAGAACGCCGTAACTATCGAGGGTAAGGAAAAATACCAGGAGGCGCTTGACAAGCTCAAGGAGATAGAGCGGGAAGAAGAAAAATATCAATTAGAGCTTGAAAACAATGCTATCATGGAGCAAATGCAGTCTGACTATGAGGCGTTGGAGGCTGAAAAGGAAAAAATCCTGCAACAGACCAGAGATGCGAATGCGAAAATAGCAACGCTTGTCGAACCGCTCAAGGCGAGCATAACCGATAAAACACAGGCGCTTATAGATACAATAAAAGAAGAAATCGGAAAAATTAAGCCGAGCGTCACGGTTACCCAGACAAACAATATAAATGTCGCAGACAAAACAGACGCAATACTTTATTCAAACAATGTCTTTAACAAATTTGTTGAGGCGGTCGGAGGTTAAAAATGAGGCATGGGATAACATTTAGAGGCAGACACAGTAATGAATTTAACACAATAGTCAAAACGGTCGGGCGACCGATAACACCGCCTGTCAGACAGGTCGATGAAGAAGTTCCGTACCGTGACGGAAATGTTGACTGCTCGGAGTCCGGCGGACGGTTATTTTATGACGACAAGGTGCTGGAGCTTGAGTTTATGCTTATAGCTCCCAACACTACCGAGCTTCAAAAGTCCGTATCACGATTTATCAATTGGCTGTCGGGCGGTTACGGTGAGCTTATCTTTGATGATATGCCATATGTCAGGTGGATAGCAAAGCCTACGAATTTAGAGGATTTGACGATTAACCTTTATAAAAACGGCAAGTCAAAGATTCAGTTCCGCTGCCGTCCGTTCAATAAGTTTATGTTTGACAGCAACGGCATACCGCTTGACAGTGATGTGCCGCTCGACAGCGACGTTCCTATCGGGTTCGGCGATGAAAACGAGATTAATTTCAGCGGAGATTACAGCGGTACACTTGACTATCAGGGTTCTGCTCCTGTCCGTCCTTCGGTAATTGTCGACCTGGAGCAGGGCGTGACAGCGGTTAACCTGACAGTTAACAATAGTGAGATAAATATATCGGTCGGAGATGTCAGAACATTCGTTATTGACTGCGAAAACGGATATATGCCGGAGGGCGTGACAGGCGATTTCTGCGAGCTGCTTCCAGGAGAAAATAATATAGAGATAGAGTGCGACGGCGGCGGTATGGTATTCTTTGATTATAAACACAATTTTATGTACGGGGAGGTTATTATATGAAGTATATAGCAGTATATGACAAAGACGAAACAGATTATGTATATCGGCGTCTGGGCTTCCTACAGAACGCAAAAGATGTGTGTATAACACAGTCGATAAACGGCAGTTATGAGCTTGAGCTTACTCTTCCTCAGGGAAACTCAAAATGGGGATTTGTTGAGGTTGAACGCAAGATAGGATATGACGGCAGGATATTCCGCATAAAGCGGATTGAGGGTACAAAAATAATGGCTGATTCATTATTACAGGACACTTGCCGAACTCATGTACAATACATAGATGATATGATAGGCAAACCCGCATATGAAATATTTGAAGCGATATTCAAAAATTCGCCTTATGTGACAGTGCTGCCGGAATCAGAGCTCAGAGCGTTGGGGCTTGAGCCTGTCGATGATGAAATTGACTTTTTTGAAGCCTCAAAGAAGACACCTATAGGCTGTCTCAATGCTCTTATGGAAACACTGAAAAAATACCGTATTCACAGCGAAATATATATTGACAATGAGCGTATAGGTCTTGTGCGCAGGCTTGGCAAGGACAGGGGCATTGTGATTGACCAGAGATATAACGGCTGTACGATTACTCCTACAATAGACACATACACGCTTGTAACAAAGCTGTATCCATACGGCAAAGACGATTTGCCGCTTGACCAATCGTATAAAATGCTTGCAGACGGCACGCTTCAGGAGCTTGGGAACACAGACAACGGAAAGGGGTATATACTCAGTCCAAACTACGATATACTCGGCGAATATGAGGGTTTCAGCAACTTTGACGAGATAACAGACCAAGATGATTTGCTGTCAGCGGCACAGCTGCAATTCGATTCAAAGAATATCGAGCGTATCGACATACCGAAATATTCTGTTGAAATAAAGTTAATCGATATAAAAGGCGAGGTCAAGCTCGGCGATACAGTAACCGTAAACGACCTTGACAACGGTATAAAGTCAAAGCAGAGGGTAATAACTACAAAAACCTATCCGTATGAACCGCATAAGAACTCAATACTTGTAGGCGTGCCGCCTATAACCAATCAGGAGGCGTTTACGGGTATGTTCAGCGCAACGCAGTATTTGCGTTTGCATAGGAATGAGAAGAAAGAGCTTAAAACTCCGGTAATAGAGTTCATGAAGAAGAATACCGATGTAACCGTTGAGAACAACGGAACATTCCAGAAAATCGCCCAATATGAAACCGGTGCAATGTTTGTGTCGCCCAATGGCAAATATGCTGTTGCTATCATTGACGGCAAGATAAAGATAGGCGTAGCAGACAGCTCAAAAGCCGACGGCTGGAACTGGATAGGCGTATTCGGACACGGCGAGGGCGACAACGCAGCGCAGACATATCTTTATACCAACCTCATAACGATAATGAGCGAAAGCGGCGAGCTCAAAATCGAGGATAACCTGATACAGATGTTTGACAGCGCAGAAACGCTGAGGTTTAACGCAGGCTACAGCGAGAGCTTAGAAAAGTATGTGTTTGAACTCTATAACATAGACGGCAAGCGCACAGCCTATATTGACGATAACGGCAACCTGACCATATGCGGTATATTCAAAACCGGAGAGACCGGAAAAGCACGCACAATAATAGACGGCAATGGTATTCAGAGCTATGACAGCGATGGACAGGCAGACGGTCTGTTCGCGAACTCCGCGCGTGATATGCCTGCGCAAGGAGGCATACATCAAATAGCCTTGTATGATAATGGAAACGCATTATTTAAGGTGTTTAAAGGTGCCAGAGGTACCCATATGTCTCTTGGGGGAAATATATTTTTAACGAGTGACGGAAGTGAAGTAAATTTTGGACAAACCTTAAAGTATAAAAGCTCTGAAATAGCAACAAAAGCGGATATCGAAAGTTTAAAAACTCAACTCAGAAATTTAGGTATTAATATATCATGAGAATGTAATACCTGTGCTTAAAGGTTTGATATAATCTACGACATATTCGTAGACGAAATAGAACCGTTGCTGAAATAAACATATTGACAAAGTAAAATTAAACTGATATAATGAAAACAGAAAGAGATAACTGTTTAACGGTTATCCTTGAAAACTAAACGATTTATATAGTCGCCGTTTCCGGACAATCGGCGGCTATATTACTTTTTCCGTGAAAATCACGAGAAGTATAACAGTGAGTATAAGAACTCTAAGTATATGCTTCATAAGCAATTATCACCTCTTTCCCGACTAAGTCTGTGATAGAGATGACACCTCCCTTCTTTGAAAGAATGGGAAGGATAACCGCGTACAATTTCTCTTTCTGC
>CAJKEB010000048.1 GCA_905198865.1 uncultured Eubacteriales bacterium | reverse complement strand
AAGAAACAAGCCGTCGTCCAGCACCACAGAGCCGCCCCAATCGGCCGCATCCATCAGCAGGAGGTGCTTATAGGTAGGTTCCAAAACAAGCATACCGCTGCCGGTATATTCCGGCTTGATCGCAGATTCCCCCGTCACCTTGCCCCGTACAGCTTTTCCGAAAAGGTCCCCAACGCCTTTGATTCCTGTGGTCGCGCTGACATTGCCCAGCATCCACTGCATGGCCCCGGCCTGGATGGTAATATTCGCATGATTCAAATCACATATGACCTGCCGCTTTTTTACGTTCATCTGAGCACAGTAAAAAGCCGTGACAGCCGAACCCGGCGTCACGCTCAGGTCCCTTTGGTATTCAATAACGGTGAAGGGCCCTTTTTGATCAAGTGTTTTAACGTCATCATTGTCGGTAAAATTGGATACGCGATACATATTTTTCCCTCTCTTCGTTGTTTTGTTGTCTACGGTTCCGCCGCATGCCGGCTCTCAAGAGTGCTTTAATCGAAAAGCCAGCTTACAGCCACAGCACTGTATTTGCGCCCCTCCCTTTTACAGTGCGCGCCTTCCGATTTTCAGCATAACTTTTTTTACATCTTTTTTCAACTTTTTTTGAAATTTTTCTTTGACTTTCTGTCTTTTTCTGCGGTGTCCCGAACGGGAACTTTTATATATTATCACATCTCTGCCTCTTTGTCAAGAACTTTTTTCAATCTTTTTTAAAAATTCTTCGTTCTCTCTCATTTTACTCAGGGATGCCTCTGTCTTTTCGCGACAGCTTTGTTATATTATCACCTTTTTCCCATCTTGTCAATACTTTTTTTGAAAATTTTTATATTTTTCAATCTCTGATTTTCTATAAACATAACACACTAATCTGAAGTCAAAAAAACGGCACGAAAAAATCGTGCCGTTTTGTGTTTATATAAATTAGTCATCAAGGTCAACGATAGTATTCTGGTCGGCTGCAACATTGCCGTAGCTCGGATATACATCAATGTTGTTATACTGCTGCATACCTGTTCCGGCAGGAACAAGCTTACCGATAATAACATTCTCTTTAAGACCTACCAACGGGTCTGTCTTACCTTTGATTGCTGCATCAGTGAGAACTCTTGTTGTCTCCTGGAATGATGCGGCAGACAGGAATGATTCTGTTGCAAGTGCCGCCTTGGTAATACCCATGAGCTGAACCGTATATTTTGCAGGTTCCTTGCCCTCTGCAATTACCTTTTCGTTAATCTTCTCAAGGTCATAGACATTGACAAGTGAGCCTGTGAGCAAATCTGTCTCACCCGGATCCTCGATTTTAACCTTGTGCATCATCTGACGGACAATAACCTCAATATGCTTATCGTTGATATCAACACCCTGAAGTCTGTAAACGCGCTGTACTTCCTGAATAAAGTAATTCTGTACGGCAGTTTCGCCCTTGATGTCCATGATGTCATGCGGATTAAGCGAACCCTCTGTGATTGGGTCACCGGCTTCAACAATGTCACCCTCATGAACCTTAATTCTTGAACCGAACGGGATAAGATAAGTGAAAGTTTCACCGGTTTCCTGATTTGTTACAGTGATCTCTCTCTTTTGCTTTGCCTCACTGATCTGAACAACACCGCTGCCCTCAGTAACAATAGCAACACCCTTCGGCTTACGAGCCTCAAAAAGCTCTTCGACACGAGGCAGACCTTGCGTAATATCGTCGCCCTGTGCAACACCGCCGGCATGGAACGTTCTCATTGTCAGCTGCGTACCCGGTTCACCGATTGACTGTGCAGCAATAATACCAACAGCCTCACCGATGTCAACCATCTTGCTAGTTGCAAGGTTCATACCGTAACACTTTGAACATATACCAACCTTACTGCGGCATTTAACCACAGAACGGATTTTTACTTCTTTAATTCCAGCTTTGACAATAGCGGCAGCCTTGTCGTGAGTAATCATCTCACCGTCATGTGCGACTATCTCGCCGGTCTCAGGCGAAACAAGGTCACCGATTATTGTTCTGCCTTCAAGTCTGTCAACAAGCGGCTCAATAACTTCATTGCCGTCCATAATGTCGGATACTATGATACCGTCATCTGTACCGCAGTCGTCCTCACGCACAATAACGTCCTGAGAAACGTCTACCAGACGTCGTGTAAGGTAACCTGAGTCGGCAGTTCTGAGTGCCGTATCTGTAAGACCTTTTCTTGCACCGTGAGTTGAGATAAAGTACTCAAGTACGTTAAGTCCCTCACGGAAGTTAGCTCGAATAGGAATTTCTATTGTTCTACCCTGTGTATCAGCCATAAGACCACGCATTGCGGCAAGCTGACGAATCTGGTTAACACTTCCGCGGGCACCCGAATTAGCCATCATGTAAATCGGATTCAACTGCTTCAGGTTATCCATCAGCGCAGTTGTAACCTTATCAGAGGTCGAGTTCCATATTCCGATAACCTTTTGGTATCTCTCTTCGTCAGTCAAGAGACCGCGTCTGAAGTTTCTTGTAACCTTATCGATTTCCTCTTCGGCTTCTTTAAGGTACTGAGCCTTCTGCTCAGGAATCTCCATATCAGATACGCCGACAGTAATAGCTCCGATAGTAGAATACTTATAGCCCATAGCCTTAACATCATCAAGCAATGTAGCTGTTTCCGTGATACCGTGAACCTTAATATTTGCGTTTATAATCTTACCTAAAAGCTTCTTATCAACGCCGGGTTCAACGTTATCGCCAATCACACGCTTAATATCGGGCTTTTTAAGCACATCGTCCCCAATCTCAAGGTCAAGAACCTTATCCGGGTCTGTTCTGTCAACAAAGCCAAGATCCTGCGGAATCTTCTCGTTGAATATGAGTCTGCCGACTGTTGCGTCAATAATTCCTGTTTTAACTTCGCCGTTTATCTCCTTGCTTACACGAACCTTAATCGGCGCGTGGAGACCGACAGCCTTATTTACATATGCAAGCTTAGCTTCTGTAGGTGAACTGAAAACTCTGTATATTGTTTGTCCGTCCTCCTCATACGGAGAGCCAAGCTCTGTGTCGTCCTTAAGCGTAAGGTAATACGAACCGAGAACCATATCCTGTGTCGGAACTGTTACCGGCTTACCATCCTGAGGCTTAATCAGGTTATTTGCCGAAAGCATAAGGAATCTTGCCTCTGCCTGCGCCTCGGCAGACAACGGAAGGTGAACAGCCATCTGGTCACCGTCAAAGTCGGCATTGAACGCTGTACAAACAAGAGGATGAAGCTTAAGCGCCTTACCCTCGACAAGCACAGGCTCAAACGCTTCGATACCGAGTCTGTGAAGCGTAGGCGCACGGTTCAGAAGAACAGGGTGGTCAGCGATTACATCTTCAAGAACATCCCATACCTCCGGACGCACACGCTCAACCATACGCTTTGCGGACTTAATGTTATGCGCAAGACCATCCTGAACAAGCTTTTTCATCACAAAAGGCTTGAACAGCTCAAGCGCCATCTTCTTCGGAAGGCCGCACTGATAAATCTTAAGCTCAGGTCCGACAACGATAACTGAACGACCTGAATAGTCAACACGCTTACCCAAGAGGTTCTGACGGAAACGACCCTGCTTACCCTTGAGCATATCAGACAGGGACTTGAGCGGTCTGTTTCCGGGACCAGTTACCGGTCTACCGCGTCTGCCGTTATCGATGAGTGCGTCAACAGCTTCCTGGAGCATTCTCTTTTCGTTTCTTACAATAATATCCGGAGCTCCCAGATCAAGGAGTCTCTTAAGTCTGTTATTTCTGTTTATAACACGTCTGTATAAATCGTTGAGGTCGCTTGTTGCAAATCTGCCGCCGTCAAGCTGAACCATAGGTCTGATTTCAGGCGGGATAACAGGAATAACCGTAAGTATCATCCATTCAGGCTTATTGCCCGAATGACGAAATGCTTCTACTACCTCAAGACGTCTGACTGTTCTGATTTTCTTCTGACCCTTTGCGCCTTCCAGATCACTTTTGAGTTCCTGATAAAGCTCTTCAAGGTCAATTTCTCTGAGCATCTCAAGAATAGATTCCGCACCCATGCCTGCACGGAACATATCTCCGTACTTTTCACGGTTCTCGGTATATTCCTTCTCGCTCAATATCTGATTTTTCATAAGACCGGTATTGCCCGGATCAATTACAATATATGCGCCGAAATACAATACTTTTTCAAGTGCGCGAGGAGATATATCAAGAATAAGACCCATTCGTGACGGGATACCCTTGAAATACCAAATATGTGAAACGGGAACAGCAAGCTCAATATGGCCCATGCGCTCACGTCTCACCTTACTGCGTGTTACTTCAACGCCGCAGCGGTCACAAACAACGCCCTTGTAACGAACGCGCTTGTACTTACCGCAGTGACATTCCCAGTCCTTCTGCGGTCCGAATATTCTCTCGCAGAACAATCCGTCCTTTTCGGGCTTGAGTGTTCTGTAATTTATAGTTTCGGGTTTCTTGACTTCACCTCTTGACCATTCTCTGATTTTTTCAGGCGAAGCAAGTCCGATTTGGATAGCTTCAAAATTTTGATATTCGCCCATAACGACCATGCCTTTCTACTCACTTTTTCAATTTCTGCCTGCCGTGAGTCTGACAAACAAATCTACTAAAAACAATAACCATGTAAAACGGCTCGGATTATTATTCCTTAAGCTTAAATTATATTTAGATAATAACACCTTTTATAATTATGCATTAAAAAATATCATCGTCGTCCTCATCATCAAAATCTTCCGCTGCCCTGAGTTCTTCAAGGGATTCAGCGTTATCACTGTTATCAAACGACATTTCACCGGTTGACATCTCGCTTGACGGAGTTGCAAGAATTTGCGTAACCTCATCGATTACATCTACATTCTCGTCTTCATCCTCATCTGCGTCATCAATAAGCAAATCATCATCCTCGTCATTATCCAGGTTCTGAGGTGCAATATCATCCGACTCCTCATATCCTGCAATGTTAACCGGCAGCTCTTCTATGTCGTCATCATCAAGCGAATCCTTAAGAACAACTTCGTTACCGTCACCGTCAAGCACCTTGATATCAAGCGCAAGGCTCTGCAATTCTTTAATGAGTACCTTGAACGATTCAGGCACACCCGGTTCGGGAACGTTTTCACCCTTAACAATTGCTTCGTATGTCTTTACACGACCTACAACGTCATCGGACTTAACCGTCAGTATTTCCTGGAGCGTATAAGCTGCGCCGTATGCCTCGAGCGCCCAAACCTCCATCTCACCGAAACGCTGACCGCCGAACTGCGCTTTACCGCCGAGCGGCTGCTGGGTTACAAGCGAATAAGGTCCGGTTGAGCGGGCATGAATTTTGTCATCGACCAAATGCGCAAGCTTAAGCATGTGCATGTATCCGACAGTAACTCTGTTATCAAACGGCTCGCCTGTTCTTCCATCATACAGAACGCTCTTACCGTCCTCGTTATATCCTGCCTGCTTAAGGGCTTCCATAATATCGTCCTCGGTTGCGCCGTCGAACACCGGGGTTGCAACCTTCCAGCCGAGAGCCTTTGCGGCATAGCCCAAATGAACCTCAAGCACCTGTCCTATATTCATACGCGACGGCACGCCCAGAGGGTTCAGTACTATCTGAAGCGGTGTACCATCAGGCAGGAACGGCATATCCTCAACCGGCAAAATTCTCGAAACGACACCCTTATTACCGTGACGTCCCGCCATCTTATCGCCGACTGAAATCTTTCTCTTTTGTGCGATGTAACAGCGTACAACCTGGTTAACACCCGGCGGAAGCTCATCGCCGTTGGCTCTTGTGAATACCTTTACGTCCACAATTATACCATATTCACCGTGAGGAACTCTGAGAGAAGTATCTCGAACCTCACGGGCTTTTTCACCAAATATAGCACGAAGCAGTCTCTCCTCTGCCGTAAGCTCAGTTTCGCCCTTAGGGGTAACCTTTCCGACAAGGATATCTCCACTTTCAACCTCGGCGCCTATACGGATAATACCTCTTTCATCGAGATCCTTAAGTGCATCTTCGCCAACGTTTGGTATATCTCTTGTTATTTCTTCCGGACCGAGCTTTGTGTCTCTTGCGTCCGCTTCATGTTCTTCAATATGAATAGATGTGAATACATCCTCCTTGACAAGCTCCTCGCTTATCAGGATAGCATCCTCGTAGTTATAGCCTTCCCATGTCATAAAGGCCATTCTTATATTACGTCCGAGACCTATCTCACCGTTTTTGGTAGATGGTCCGTCAGCTATAATCTGATCCTTTTTAACAACCTGTCCTTTGGACACTATCGGCTTTTGGTTAATACACATTCCCTGGTTGGAACGTGTGAACTTAACCATCTTATAGGTGTCGGTATCTCCGTCTTCGGTTCTGATAACAATCTTTGTCGCTGAAACATACGTTACCTCACCGGCTCTCTTGGCAAGCACACACACGCCAGAGTCCTTTGCCGCTTTGTACTCCATACCGGTACCGATAATCGGTGATTCCGGAACGAGAAGCGGTACAGCCTGACGCTGCATGTTAGAACCCATCAGCGCACGGTTGGCGTCGTCGTTCTCAAGGAACGGAATCATTGCCGTAGCGATTGATGTAACCTGTCTCGGAGAAACGTCCATATAGTCAACACGATTAGGCGGAACCTCGATAAATTCGTCTTTATATCTTGTGACAATCTTCTTGTTCACAAACGAACCGTCCTCATTAAGCGGCTCATTCGCCTGAGCAACATAAAAACCTTCCTCAAAATCAGCAGTCATGTATGTTACTTCATCTGTAACAATACCTTTTTCCTGGTCAACACGTCTGTATGGCGTTTCAATAAATCCGTACTCGTTAACCTTTGCAAATCCACTGAGCGAGTTGATAAGACCAATGTTAGGACCTTCAGGCGTCTCAATAGGACACATACGTCCGTAGTGCGAGTGATGCACGTCACGAACCTCGTAGCCCGCACGTTCTCTTGACAGACCGCCGGGGCCAAGGGCTGACAGTCTTCTCTTGTGAGTAAGCTCACCGAGCGGATTAATCTGATCCATGAACTGTGACAGCTGCGATGAACCAAAGAACTCTTTGATAGCTGACGTTACCGGTCTGACATTAATCAGGGTCTGAGGCGTGATAGTATCCAAATCAGACGTGGTCATTCTTTCGCGCACAACACGCTCCATTCTCGAAAGACCGATTCTGAACTGGTTCTGCAAAAGCTCGCCTACACTTCTGATACGTCTGTTGCCCAGGTGGTCGATATCATCAACACTGCCAACTCCGTTTGCAAGGTTGCAGATATATGACATTGAAGAAATAATATCGTCAGTCAAAACATGTCTGGGCTGAAGCTCGTCGCGGCGTTCTTCAATAACTGCCTTAAACTCATCCGAATTAACCTCCGGATACTGGTCGATGATCTCATCAAGAATACTGCGTCTTACTCTTTCGGTAATACCGCATTCTCTCGGATTATACTCAAGCTCAATGCCCATCTTGCAGTTAATATACTCAGGCATGTCAACCATGTTATTTGAAATAACTTTGGTCTGCTTTCCGTCACAGTCAAGAACAACCTCGTTAACAGCGTGAACTTCAAGCTCATGAGCAAGTTCCTTTGTAATCTTCTGACCTGCTTCGCAGAGCTGTTCACCCGTGACCGGACTGAAAATATCTTCTGCCGCAATCTGACCCGTAACTCTGTCGGATAACATAAGCTTTTTGTTATACTTATATCTTCCAACCTTTGCCATGTCATAACGCTTAGGATCAAAGAATGTGCTTGAAATCAAAGCCTGAGCGCTGTCTACTGTAGGCGGCTCACCCGGACGAAGTCTTCTGTAAACCTCAAGCAAGCCTTCCTCATGAGTCTTTGTTGTGTCCTTTTCCATAGTGGCAAGAAGTCTTTCATCCTCGCCGAACAATTCGGTAATCTCAGCATCAGTGCCGTATCCTAAAGCACGAATGAGTACCGTAACCGGTATCTTACGTGTTCTGTCAATTCTTACATAATATATATCATTACTATCGGTTTCATATTCAAGCCAAGCGCCTCGGTTAGGAATAACCTGAGACGAAAACAGCTTCTTTCCAATCTTGTCGTAGTCCTGAGAGAAATAAACGCTTGGAGCACGAACAAGCTGAGATACGATAACACGCTCAGCTCCGTTAATTATAAATGTACCGGACGGTGTCATGAGCGGGAACTCGCCCATAAATATCTCTTGCTCCTTAACCTCGCCGGATTCTTTATTCTTAAGACGAACTTTAACTCTGAGAGGCGCAGCATAAGTCGCATCTCTTTCCTTACACTCCTCAATGTCATACTTTGGGGTTGACTCTAAACGATAGTCAATAAACTCCAAAACAAGATTTCCGGCATAATCCGTAATAGGGGAAATGTCATGAAAGACCTCCTTAAGACCTTCGTCCAAAAACCATTTGTATGAATTGGTCTGAATTTCAATAAGGTTAGGCATCTCCATAACCTCGTTTATCTTACCGTAACTCATACGTGTGTTTTCGCCAAGTTTCACAGGATGTACCATAAAACCGATCACCTCTCGTATAAAATTTTATATAAAAGCCGAGAAAAATCTGCGGCATTTTCTCTAAACAGCATTACGTATATATTTAAGTATAACACAATTAAATGTCATATCATGTTATTTTGTGCAGTTATATATGCCAAGTCCCCTGAAAATCGTTGATTTCGAGCAGTTAAACAAGCGCTTGAAACATATTTGCAACCGTGAAATAAGCAAACTACCGCACTATATACAGACATATATTGTAACATACAGATTTTTCTGTGTCAAGAGCTATTTTGAAAATTTTTTGAACAATTTTTATATCTGCCGGTTTTTTCATAATTAATAAATCAGAATTAAAATCCAACCTAATTATTTACAATACCGCAGCATAATTTGCAATTAAGTCAACATTTCTGTTATGTGAAACAAATTAACATTACAATACTAAATAAATATATGTTATACTTGTTATGTATACATTTTATCAATTATGAACTCAATTACATTTTAGTATTTATGGGGGACAATATAATATGAAGAAAATCATTTACATGACGACAGTATTACTCTCGGTGCTGATAATAGCTTTACCGTTCGGCACTGCATACGGCGCTTCAAACCTGCTCGCCTTTCCCGGTGCGGAGGGCGGCGGAAAATATTCGCCCGGCGCAAGAGGCGCGTCAAGCGTTTCGGTATACCATGTCACAAATCTAAAAACTTCGGGAACAGGTTCGTTTGCAGACGCAGTTTCAAAATCCGGACGTATTATAGTATTTGACGTCAGCGGAACCATCGAGCTTAACAAAACTCTCACTATTAATCAGAGCAACCTTACCATTCTCGGTCAGACTGCTCCCGGTGACGGTATCACAATCACCGGCGGCGATATCTTAATCGGCAGCGGAATGGAAAATATCATTATGCGTTATCTCAGAGTTCGTCCGACCGATGCGAAAATCGCCGAACCCGACGGAATCGGCGGCAGATGGACAAAGAATATAATAATCGACCACTGCAGCACCAGCTGGAGCGTTGACGAGCTGCTTACTCTGTACGCCGGCTCAAGCGAGAGTGACACTCAGGGTTCAAACAACACGGTTCAGTATACTATTGCCTCAGAAAGCCTGCGTATGTCAAACCACTTTAAGGGCGCGCACGGCTACGGCTCTATCTTCGGCGCGACAAACTCAACCTGGCACCATAATCTTCTCGCACATCATGACAGCAGAAGTCCGAGACTTGACCGAGAGCTGCAAAATACCGATGTACGAAACAATATTATATACGACTGGGGTCAGACAAACTCGGCATACGGCGCAGAACCGTATTCATATAACAGTGTAACATTTAACCCGTCATATGTAAACTGGGTGAATAACTATTACAAATACGGCCCCGGCACCGCAGATAAGTTAAAGAGCAGAATATTTGACGTTTCAAATTCAACCGACACCTCTATTAATCCAAGCGGTGTAAAATCCAATTTCTATATAAGCGGCAACTATGTATACGGATACCCAACTGTAACTTCCAACAACTGGAGCGGCGTAAATAATTCATCCATGGCGAACCAGCTCAGCTCTCCTATAGATATGGGCGATTATGAGCTTACAGAAACGCAAGCCGCCGAAGAAGCATATGAGACAGTTTTGAACGAAGCGGGCGCAACTCTTCCGAGACGTGACGCAGTTGACGCAAGAATTGTTGCGGATGTGCGCAACCAGACCGGAAGAATAATAAACAACGCCGATGAGGTCGGCGGGGCAACTGCAACACTGACATCTGAGACGCGCGTCTTTACAATCCCCAACGAATGGAAAACGGCAAACGGTATGGGCAGCGCAGCAGAGACTGATATTGTACCAAGCAGCAGTGAGTGGGCAGGCTACACCTGGATTGAGGCATATGTGAATGATTGGACTGAAAGCCAGTCAGCGCCTACAAATCCGGGCATCACCGTTACATCTCCTGCAATACAATCTCTCAGCAGCACAATAAACGGTCAGACCGTTGACACAGGAAACTGGACTGTGATTAACGATACAGAAACGCTGAACTATAAAGCTGTTGCTTCTCCAAACGGCGATACAACAATATCAAAGATTGAAATCTTTGACGGTGCAAACGTTATTAATACAGTTCCCGGCAGCAACGCAGATGTCAGTCTTACACTTTCTGCCGGCACGCACTATCTCACATCAAAGGCTTATAACAATATCGGCGAAGCAACCCAAAGCCCGACCTCTATTGTATACGTTAAATCAGTGTCAGGCGCCGGTCAGTTCAGCCATGCACAAATCGGAACCACGAATGCATTTAACGGTCAAGGCGGTTCATGGGTAGACAGCAGTGGAACATACACTGTACTTGGCAGCGGAAAATTAAGCAGCGGCAGTGACGGTGCAACCGGCATGTCCTCTGATTTATGCGACTTTATGTACAAGGAAATTAATGGTGACTTTGACATATCAGTGAAGATGACGCAGATACCTAAATTCGAAAACGGGTCCGTTGCAGGACTTATGCTTCGCGAAAGCCTCGATTCTACCTCGCGTATGGTCATGCTTGCCGACGGCTGGCTTAAATACGGCGAGAATGTAAAAGCAATTTACAGAAAAACAGCCGGTGCAACAAGCTCTGTATCATGGTTTAAAAACACCTCCGGAAAAGCGCTGTCGAACAGCGTTTCCGGATATGATACCAGCAATTCGAAGTATACGATGCCCGGCTATATGCGTATGCAGCGAAGCGGCGACACCATAACTCTGTCAGTTTCAAACAGCGGTTCAAGCTGGACAGATAACCCGCGCCAACCCCAGGCAATAACCATAAGCGGACTTTCCGACACACTGTATGTCGGTCTCGCTGTCGATTCAATTCAGGGTACGCCGAGAAAAGAATACATGGGCGAAGCAAAGTTCAGTAACCTAAATCTCATAGAAGGCGCTTCGGTGCCCACACCAAGCCCAACGTCGGCACCGACGGCAACGCCGAAAATACCGGAGTATAATATAATTGTATCAAGTGATATAAAAAACGGCAGCATTGAAATTAACGGAAGCGGTCAGTCCACCGTCACATGGGAGGCAAGCGACCATATACCGGCAAATGCAGCCGAAAACAGCACGGTTATTTATTCCGCCGGTGAGACTGTGCCGATAAACGGAACAGACGACAGTAACGGCACATTCACTGTATATGATACGGCATATTACTATAATTTCACCGATTCGACAAGCGGAAACACAGTAAAATATATCAAAGGAACGAACAATCCTTCTGCACTCCCGCCGTTTTCAAGCAGCAATAAGCCGCAAGGTACCGCCTTCTGTTTTAATCCGGCAAAAGACGGTACCATGACTCTTGAGCTTTATACCTTCGGCGGTAAGAATTTTTTTCTCTACGATAATAGTGGAAAATCATATATAGAGAATTTCACAACAACAAAAGAAGCTATTTATACATATATACTTCCTTGCACAGCAGGCAACGAATACTACGCTTGGGCAAACGGTTCAAAAATCGGCCTTAAGAGCATAACCGTTACCGGTGACGGACATACGGCAAAGGAAGGCGAAGAGGTTTCAGTCAGTGTAAAACCGGATAACGGATTCAGAATTTCATCGGTATATACAGACCCGGTTTGTGAAATCACAAAGCTGTTTGAAGGTGAATATTCGTTTATAATGCCGGCAGAAGATGTAACAGTAAGCGCCGACTTTGCTGCAATCGATTCGCCGACCCCAACACCAAGTCCGACTACTACACCAAAACCGACAGCAACACCAATCCCGACTGCTACGCCGAAACCAACGGCTACACCGACTCCAACAGCAGCACCGACTCCAACAGCAGCACCGACCGCTAAGCCGGCTGATCCAACAGCAACGCCGACTGCCAAGCCGGCTGATCCAACAGCAACGCCGACTGCCAAGCCGGCTGATCCAACGGCAACACCGACTGCCAAGCCGGCTGATCCAACGGCAACACCGCAGCCAAGCGTAATATATTATGAGCGGGAACCGGTACTAAGCGGAAACACTCTGAGCTATAAAATCGTAAACAATACTTCTGACAGAAAAGCTATATTCGCCGCAGCTGTATACGACAGCAACTATGAAGTATTAAAAGACATTAAATTTGTCAATGACGATAATTTTAACTTCGCTTATGATGTAGTAGATAAACTGGCAAAGAAATGTCCGGACAAACGGGCAATGCTTCATATCTCCAAGGATGGAAAAGAGCGTTCTTTTACATTCCATGATATGTCCCGCTATTCTTCTAAAGTAGCCAACTATCTTCAGTATCTGGGAATCCGCAAGGGTGACAGAGTTATGCTGGTTTTGAAGAGACATTACCAGTTCTGGTTTACAATCCTGGCTCTGCACAAGATAGGAGCGGTTGTAATTCCGGCTACCAATCTTTTGCTGAAATCTGATTTTGAGTATCGTTTCAAAGCCGGCAATGTAGATGCTGTGATCTGTACAGCTGACGGCCCGGTTTCCAGAGAGATCGACAAGGCAGCAAAAAGTTACAAAAATCTGAAAGTGAAGATCATGGTAGGAGCCAGCCGCAAGGGATGGCACAGTTTCAATAAAGAAGTAAAATACTTCTCAAGTCATTTCCGCCGTCCAACCGGTGAAAATGCAGTAGGTGGATCCGATCCATCCATTATGTTTTTTACTTCAGGAACTACATCCTATCCAAAGATCACCACACATAACTTTAAGTATCCTCTGGGTCATTATGTAACAGCCAAATACTGGCACCAGGTAGACCCGGACGGCATTCATTTTGCTATTTCCGATACCGGCTGGGGCAAGGCACTGTGGGGCAAGATCTACGGACAGTGGTTGTGTGAAGCATGCATCTTTACCTATGATTTTGATAATTTTGATGCCAAAGAGATCCTGCAGATGATCGAGAAATACAAAATCACTACTTTCTGTGCACCGCC
>CAJKEB010000047.1 GCA_905198865.1 uncultured Eubacteriales bacterium | reverse complement strand
ACAGAGCCGGGAACATACGGACCGGGTTACTACGGCGGAATAGCAATGGTAAAGAACGACGGAGTAACGCTGAGCGGAGTGATAGGAAACGGAGTAGTGGTATCACCGCAGGTAAGCGGAAGCGTATCGCTGCAGAACTGTCAGTTTGCTAATAGTGTAGTAAATCTTTCGAGTAATGCAAGTGTAAACTCCAACACAGGCACAAGCGGTAATGCACTTGACCCCGGAATTATTATCAATGGTCAGGGCGGTGGACCGGGCAACGGACCGGGAGCAGGAAGCGGAACAAGCACAAGCACAAGCAGTCTTACTGTAAAGTTCTACAACGGAACATCTTTGTATGCTACAAGAACAGTAAAGTCAAATTCATATTTGACAAATCTGCCGAGCGATCCTGTATCAAAGGGCAAGGTTTTCGCTGGCTGGTATCTGACCAGAGCAGAAGCTGCTGATCCGCTTAACTCAGCAGAGTTTGATTTTGCTTCAACAAAAATCACAAAGAGCTTGTCTGTATATGCCGGATTTGTTGACGAAGGCACACTGCCGACAGCAGCACCGGTACCGACTGCTACATCAAACCCTGATGCAACAGCTGAACCTACAGGCACACCTGCTGCAACAACAGATCCGAGTGTAACAGAAGCGCCTGCAACAGCAGCGCCTGCAACAGCAGCGCCTTCAACAGCACCGGCAACGGAAGCACCTGCAACAGCAGCACCTTCAACAGCCCCTGCAACGGAAGCACCTGCAACAGCGGCACCGACAGAAAAACCGGTTCTCTACAAGGCAACTCTTAATGTAGAAAACGGTACAGGCACACTGGTTGAGAAAACGCAGGACGCAATAAATCTGACCGGCGAACTCCCTGCTGATCAGGCATGGACAACAAACGATGCCACATTGCTCAGTATGGCAACATCAGCGGGAGCAGACACAGCGTTCGGCCCTTACAATGGCTTGAGCGGCTACGGTGCATGGGTTGCTCATAGTGCGACAGCAACATATACACATACAAACGGTCAGCTGTATAGCTTCACAAAGGGATTCCAGGCCGGCAGTGGCAGCACTACCAAAAGATGTTTCTATTTCACACCTCAGCAGGCTTGTGTTGTAACAGTTGCATATGCGGCACAGGCAGGCCGTCCTGTATATATCTATCAGGGTGGAACGCTCCTTGCAAGCGGTGAGGAAGGCGCATCAGGCGGTGTTGCAGCAACAATCACAGCTGATATTGAAGATCCTACAGCAGGTGACGTATATGTATACGGCGGAAGCAGTAATAAGGATATATTCGGTATCTTTGCCGACTACTATGACCCGACAGTTGTTGTATACCGTGAGCTTTCAGGTAACATCAACTATGCCGGAACAGAGGCGGGCTTAAAGGTTAGATTTACAGATGAAAAGGACGGCACAACATATGAGGTTGACGCTGCAAACGGAGCATATGCGGTTAATCTTCGTCAGAACAGAAATTACGTAATTTCTGTAGTTGATACAAACGGAGTTGTTTCCGATAAGGTTGCTCCGACGCTTGATACAAACAGCGTTTCAATCGCAAAAATTGACAAGTCGCAGGATATTGATCTCGTTGATATTGCTCTGACAGAAGTGACAGGCGATGTTGTTGTTCATGACTATAACAATGACGGCACATCTCTTGACCTCAGCGCAGTTCAGCTCACCTTTACGGCACAGGACGACGCAGCATATACATACACAACAGGTATTACGGATAACAAGATTTCTGTTACAATGATGCCTAACCATGTTTATACCATAACAGCTTCAGGTATAGACGGTTATGAGCTTTCAAATCTTTCGGGCGAATACATAATGGCAGCCGGCGATATGGCACCGTTTAAGAATATCCTCTTTGAGGAGGTTCTCGGCGATATTCCGTTCAGCGCAACGGTTAAAGTCGGCGCAAACCAGCAGTATGCAAAGATTAATGACGCAATTGCAGCAATCGCAAAGATGACAGGCAGACCGGCAGGCGAAGAAGGCAGAGTAACTGTTGAAATCGATCCGGGTGTTTATACAGAACAGGTTAGAATTGTACCAAGCTATGTAACACTTAAAGCCGCGGACACAAACAACAGACCTGAAATTCAGTGGTACTATGGTATCGGATATCTGTACTACAGCGCGGCAGTAGACGGATACTACAGCCTTGACGCTGCTGTTCAGAAAACAGCCCGCGGTACAGTTCAGAGATGGGGTACAGCATGCCGTCCTACAGGACAGTATGTACACTTCCAGGATATTATATTTAGACATACATTCAACTGCTTCGTATCAGACGCAGAGCTTGCAGACGGTGTCGCTCCGGCAATGAACAATGAGTACAGCGATGTAAACAGCAAGCCGGACAGAACAGTTGCAAATTATGATGCAATGGCAATCAGTGCAACAGAGCGTGCGGCAGCAATAACACTTGACGGTAACTACTCAGAGGTTTATAACTGTGACTTCATATCATCACAGGATACCTTCTATACAAATAATACAGCGTATATTAAGGATTGCTACATTGAGGGTGGTACAGACTACATCTTCGGTGGAAACAGTGTTCTGTTTGACGGCTGTACACTCGCATGGCACGGCTACAGCGACACAGTAAAAGGCGGATATATCACAGCCTGCAAGACGAGTGCAACAACAGACCCCGGATATATGCTGAAAAACTGTACTGTTACAAATTCAAAGTACTACCCGAATAATAAGTTCGCCGCAGGAGGCTGGGGACGTAACTGGGGTGGCGCAAACTGCCAGGTTGTATTTGACGGTGTAGTTCTTGACGGAGTAGATACTCCGGGAGCATGGGTTAAAATGGGCGGAGAGCTCAATACATCCATTCTCTACGTTACAAATGTGACAAAGAACGGCAGCGCTGTTGATACAAGCGCATACAACCCGAATGGCACAATGGAGGCAAACGGATACACAGAGCTTGCTGACACAGTATACTTCGGCGGCACATGGACTCCACCGCACTATGACAAGCAAGTCGTTGTCACTGAGTACACAACAACATGGAATTTTGGTATTTCCAACGGTGCAGAGACATATGACCAGCTCCAGGGAGCAGGCGCAATTGTTCAAATCGCAGGTTTATCCAATAATCCGGCAACTCAGATTTTGACTGTTAATGCAGAAAATGGTAAATTTAATAATGCAGGCAGAACAGACGAGTGGGCACAGGTAAATGACGGCACAACCTTCACGATTCCGGTTGTTAACGGAACAGTTATAACCTTTAACTCTTATCAGGGTGCGGGTTCATTCACAATCGATGGAACTTCATTCGGAAGCGGCGAGGAATATACATACAGCGGTGCAGCTGGTTTTGTAACAGCAACAGCAACAGGAGTATCGTATGTGTCTTCAATAAAGACAGTATCGCCCGTATCTACACCGGATCCGACATCAGCTCCTACAACAGCACCGGGACAGCCTACAACAGCTCCGGGCGTGCCTACAACAGCTCCGGTACAGCCTACAGCTGCTCCGACACCTACAAGTGAGCCAAATGTATTCTGGTTCAAGGAGGGTGCAATTGTTGGATTTACCGGCACACCGAGCGAAGCCGGTGCAACAGCTAAGATGGTTGTTACAAAGGTAAGCGACAACTCAACAGTTGAAGTTTCAGAAAACAACACCTTTGTTATGCCTGCCGGTGAAGTAAAGGTTGAAGTTGTTTATGAACAAGCTGAAAAGCCCTACTCAGAGTGGAAGCAGGGTCAGGCAAAGGTTGATACAACAGACGGCTCAATGCAGGTTGTTGAATTCGAGGGCAAGACAGCACTTGATATCACAGGCAGAAATGTATACACCGAGCTTGAAGAAGCAGTAACGGAAGGTACATTAAAATTCAGCACTAATGTGTATGCCGGTCCTGATACAACAGCATTCAGAATATATCTTGAAAATGCATCCGCAAGCTATTACCAGGATGCCAATAATGCAGTTGAGGTTGTATACAGTGATGCCAGCGCCAAGAGTATTAACTCAGGCAGCCAGACATATTCTTTCGCTGATACAACATCAGGCTGGTATAATATTGTAGTAAAGGCAGACTACAGCAAGGTTGCAGCAGATGACTTTATCACAGTTGTTATTAATAACCCTGCAGGCGAAGAAGTAGTAACTTCAACACTGCCGGCAAGCAAAGGTCTTGACGCAGGAATTAAGCAGATCAGACTTATCAGCCGCGGTTCAGCAGGAGCATCGGATATTTACTTTGCGGATATGAATGTAAAGGTCAGACCGCTTAAGCCCGGTGTTGACGATCCAATCGATGTTCAGGAAGAAGCAAAGACATGGATTGCCGCAGATAACTATCAAGAACTGCTTTCAAAGTCAACAGGTACAAGTGAAACCAAGTTTGACTTCAGCGATATGAACATGGATAATCTTTATCTCCGTTCAAGCGCAGGCTCCAGACCGATTAACTATGAAGACATGGCTGCTGAGCAGGGAAAAGCTGATACATTCAGCTTCCCTGACGGAAAGTCATTCCCGTCAAAGATATTCAACTTCAGACCCGGCACAGAGATGGAATTTATCCCCGAAAAAGCAGGTAAGCTCAAGCTTTACTACCACGGTCAGTCAGCTGGTGCAACAATTGTTTCCATGACACAGGGTTCAACGACTGTAGACGGTGTAATCGGTGACGATGCAACTCCGGATGCAAACGGCGAATACGATGGTATTGTTACATTTGACGTTAATGCCGGCGAAAATGTTGTGCTTAAGTCAATCTCCAATGGATGGCTTACAGCAGTATCATATATTCCTGAAGTACTGTAGAGCCTGCACCTGAAGCAACAGCAACAGCTGCACCTGAGGCAACAGCAACAGCTGCACCTGAAGCAACAGCAACAGCTGCACCTGAAGCAACAGCAACAGCCGCACCTGAAGCAACAACAACAGCCGCACCTGAAGCAACAACAACAGCCGCACCTGAAGCAACAGCAACAGCCGCTCCTGAAGCAACAGCAACAGCCGCTCCTGAAGCAACAGCAACAGCTGCACCTGAAGCAACACCTACAGGTACTCCTGAGGCATTAAATGTCAGTGTAGACTTCACAAATCAGTCTGTAAGTCATAGTATTCTGACAGCAGATGAAACAGCAACTCAGTGGGGTTCGATCCCTGATTTTGCTGTTACGGCAGATGGTACAAGAACAACAGTGGGCGCTGAGGAGGCTGTTCTGACATTCTCGGGTTACAAGTTCCACAGTGATACGTACGGTATCGTACCCGGAACCTTGACAGTTGATGTACAGGGACCGGTTAAGATTTCGGTTGGTAACTGTAATTTTGGCGGTACTGTAACTGTAACCGACACGTTGGGCAATAGTGTAATAGGTGATACATCGGCAGCAGGAAACACATACGATTCGAGTAATCCTGACCGTGTAACAGTAATTTACTATGCCGGTACAGAGCCTACAACACTTACGGTTACGGGCGGAAATTATGTCGGTTATTATGCGGTTAAGGCTATATCTGCTTCGGATATTCCGGCTTCATATAATGTTACTGTTACTGATCCAACAAACGGTACAGTAAATGTTGACAAGACAAGCGTGATGGCAGGTCAGAAGGTAACAATAACAGCTACACCTGCTGATAACTACGTTGTTGATACAATTTCTGTAACAAAAACGTCAGGAGAAGAGGTTGAAGTTTCGGCTCTTACTTTTACAATGCCAGAATCAGATGTTACTGTAACGGTTACATTCAAATTGCAGCCGACACAGGGCAGCACAATCGATTATCAACTCAACCTCAAGCCGGGCGGTGATATTGGTACAACTCAGCAGGATTGGGTTCTCAAAGATGGATTTGTTACTGTTAAGAATATGAAGAGCGACAACGGTCACGGCGCTCAGGGTACAGGTCCGATTATTGTTCAGGTTCCCGGTTCGGTAGAAATTCAGGTTGGTACCTGTGCATATGATGATTTCAAGGTTGTTGTAACAGATGCAAACAACGTTGTTCAAGCGACCGCAGACGATATCGTTGGTACATATCAGTCCATGTCAGACGGAGTATCAAAGGGCACATATGCTTGTGACAGTTATGCTACTCTGAATTATACGGGAGATGCAACAACGCTTACAATTTCTTTTGAGTCTTCGACAAACGGCGCAGCAACCAATGCTCGTTTCTGGCTGCCGTTTATCAACATTAAGTCTGTGGAATAATTTTAAATTACGCAGACGGTTATATAGCATAACTTATGAGGCAAACCCTTAATTGGGTTTGCCTCAATATTTTTTTTGGGAATATAAATTGTAGTTTGACGCGCAGTTCGCCCGCCCTATTGCGCTCGCCGCCTCCGCCCCGAGCGCTCTATCTTGTCTCCTTTCAGGAGACGCGATTTAGGGGATTTCATCCCCTAAAACCCCTGACTTCGGGGTCTTAGGGGCAGCGCCCCTAATAACGGCTTCCCCGGAGGGGAAGGTGTTACCCGCCCGGGTCTGGCGGGCGGAACTGGGCTAGGCTTTGTTAAGTCTAACTATAATTTGCATTTAATTCGTCATTTGTTTTTGATTTACCGCTTTGTTGACAACATATAAGTTCAGGTATATAATATTATTAGTATATTTGGTATTATCTTCAATATAAATAAATACAGGAGAATAGTATGAACACAAAAAATAAAGCTGAAAAGTCAGGTGTATCACGGCTTATATTACTTATTCCGGCGATTGCGGTCTTTATAGTTGTCGTGATGGTCTTGCTCCGGACGTTCGTTGTGTCAGTAGTCATTGTGAACGGCGGAAGTATGGAGCCTGCAATGAAGCAGGGCGAAAAGTGGCTTGTAAACCGCCTTGATAAGACCTGCGAAAAAAATGACATTGTTATATACCATTCAAGCAGTGAATCGCGGAATATGTCTGTCTCAAGAGTCATTGCCGTTTCCGGAGATACTGTTTATATTGACTTTTCTTCCGGAAGCTTATACGTCAACGGAGAAAAGCTGGATGAACCGTATGCGGCGGAATCTACAAAAACCGGAGGAAAGTATATTTCCGGTTTGATTGAAAGCGGAAGGTACGGTATGGCTGAACCGATAGTTGTAGAAAGCGGCAAGGTTTTTGTTATGGGCGACAACAGAAACAACAGCCGTGACAGCCGTGAGTTCGGTCAGATTTCCGAATCTATGATTTGCGGAACAGTAGTGCGGAAGATAAAGTGAAGTTTGCATCAGTCTGTCGACTGTCGTTTTTTATAACGGCGTCGGGGGACTGTTTTTGCATATAGAATTTTATATGCTTATACATAATTTACAAAATATGTTAAAAATCAATAGAAATATTAAAAAATTGGGTAATACGCGCGAAAAAACTTGTATTTTGGGTAAAAACATGTTATTATAGCAATATAATTATAATTTTGTCTGTTAAAAATCGGAGGAAATTGGGGAGGCGTCATGGCTAAAAGAATACAGCACAGTACATATAAGCCAGAATTAAATATTGTTAAAAAAGAACACTATGAAGAGTTTGCTGATATTCAGCCTAACAGAAACCCATGGTACCTTTTTGTTAAGCGTACCGCTGATATTGTGTGTTCATTTTTAGCTTTAATAGTGTTATCGCCGCTCTTTCTCTGTGTTGCCATAGCAATAAAGTCTGATGGAGGTCCGGTGTTTTTTAAGCAAAAGAGGGTCGGTAAGGACTGCGTGGAATTTGACATGTATAAGTTCAGAAGTATGGTGGTAAATGCCGAGGAGCTGCTGAACGATCTGGAGATTAAAAATGAGGCGAGCGGTCCTGTTTTTAAGATTAAGCAAGACCCAAGGGTCACAAAGGTCGGAAGGTTTATACGCAGATACAGTATTGACGAGCTGCCTCAGCTTATTAATATTTTAAGGGGAGATATGAGTATTGTCGGGCCGAGACCGCCGCTCCCGTGCGAAGTTGAGAAGTACAGCGATTATGACAGGCAGCGGCTTAAGGTCAGACCCGGACTGACCTGCTATTGGCAGTGCCTCGGCAGAAGCCGCATCAGCTTTGAAAAATGGGTTGATATGGATCTTGAATACATAAACGACCAGGGAATATGGTGCGATTTTAAGATGGTGATGCGTACCATACCGGCTGTTTTAAAGGGCGATGGCGCATATTGACGCTTTTTGTTATTGTATTATATAGGAGGATATAAGTAATGAAGATTACCGTAGCCGGAATAGGTTATGTCGGACTTTCAAACGCCGTATTACTTGCTCAGAACAATGAGGTTTGCGCTTTTGATATTGATGCCGAAAGGGTTCGTATGATTAATAAAGGGATTTCGCCGATTGAGGATAAGGAAATTCAGCAATACCTTAAGGGACGTGAGCTTAGCCTTACTGCGTCAATCGACGCTGAAACTGCTTTTTTGGATGCGGAATATATTATAATTTCTACACCGACGGATTACGATACAGAAACAAATCACTTTAATACCTCGTCGGTTGAGAAGGTTATCAGTCAGGTTCTGAGATATAATCCCGGCGCGGTCATGATTATCAAGTCAACCGTACCGGTCGGATTCACTGAAGCGGCGAAAAAGAAGTTTGAAACCGACAATATCATTTTTTCGCCTGAATTTCTGCGTGAGGGAAAGGCGCTTTATGATAACTTGTATCCGTCAAGGGTTATTGTGGGCGAGAAGTCTGAGCGAGCAAAGAGATTCGCGGAGCTTTTGTGCGAAGGGGCGGTGAAAAAGGATATACCTGTTGTTTTCACAGGCTCGACAGAGGCGGAGGCAATAAAGCTTTTTGCAAATACGTATCTTGCGATGCGTGTTTCGTTTTTCAACGAGGTGGATTCATATTGCGAAATAAACAGGCTTGATTCAAAAGGCGTTATTGAAGGAATTTGTCTTGATCCGAGAATAGGTCAGCATTACAATAACCCATCGTTCGGTTACGGCGGATACTGTCTGCCCAAGGACACACAGCAGCTGCTGAGCGATTTTGCAAATGTTCCGAATAATATAATTAAGGCGGTTGTTGACGCAAACGCTACCAGAAAGGATTTTGCGGCAAGCCGGATTATGAAAAGCAATCCCGAAACTGTCGGGGTGTATAGGCTTACCATGAAAACAAACTCCGATAACTTCAGACAGTCATCAATACAGGGAGTTATACAAAGACTTAATCGAACCGGCGTTAAAGTGATTATATATGAGCCAGCTTTGAAAAGCGGAGAAATATTTATGAACGCCGAGGTGGTAAACGACTTAAGTGAGTTTAAACGTCGCTCCGACGTGGTTGTTGCCAACAGATATTCGGACGAGCTTGAGGACGTCAGTGAAAAGGTTTACACAAGAGATATTTTCAGACGTGATTAAATATAATTTATTATTTAATATTAAAAAATAGGCAGGAGATTAAAATAATAGTGTATGAGTAACATTAACGGCAACCAAGAATCAAGAAGCGCCAAAAGCGCGAAAAATTTGTTGTTTGGTGTGATTTCACAGGGCGTCAGTGTTCTTCTCACGTTTGTTATCAGAATTGTCCTCGTCCGTCAGGTAGGTATACTGTCTGTCAGCTTGAACGGATTATTTAACGAAGTAATAGCAATGCTGTCTCTTGCGGAGCTTGGCGTTGGTTCGGCGATAGTATACAGCTTATACAAGCCTCTTGCGGAGCATAATGAGAAGAAAATTGTCAAGCTGATGAATATGTACAAGACCGCATACCGAAATATAGCCATGGCCATATTCGGAATGGGTCTTTGTTTGCTGCCGTTTATTCAGCACATAGTAACAAAGGTCGATATATCGGACAACTACATCAGGCTTGTGTTTTTCTTGTTTCTGACACAGACTGCTTCGTCGTATCTGTTCTCCTACAAGAGCTCTCTGCTTAACGCCGACCAAAACGCGCATGTCGTATCAAAGATAACAACGGTTGTCAGACTTGTGGGCGAAGCAATCAATATTATATGCCTGTTTGCATTTCATAATTATATTATATACTTAATCGTTGAAATCTTAATTACGGTTTCAATTAACATTATTATTTCCGGTCAGGTGGATAAGATGTATCCGTTCCTTAACCGTAAGGATGAGCTTTTGAACGTTGAGAAGCGAATGATATTTAAAAATATGAAAAGTATTTTTATCGGAAGTCTGTCCGGAAGAATAACAAATTCGACTGATAATATCCTGATCTCCGTATTGGTGGGCACATACGAGGTCGGTATATATACCGGCTATTCGACTTTGGCGTCAGGACTGAGAAAGATTATTGATCAGCTTGACAATGCAACGGCAGGAAGCGTAGGCAATTTGATGGCGGAGGGAAATGCGCAAAAGTGCGATGAGGTTCTGAAGAAGATGACGTTTATCAATTATTTCTTCGGTTCGCTGTTTGCGTGCCTGCTCTATTGTCTTTCGTCTACGCTTGTACGTATCATGTACGGCGAGGAGTATACGTATAACACAGATTCGATGCTCGGACTTTTGGTGATATTTGTGTTTTCGATAAACTTCTTTCTGACGGTGCTTAAAAGTCCGCTCTGGCGGTTTATGCAGGTTTCGGGGCTGTTTGCCAAGGATAAGAATATTTCTATTGCCGGAAGTACCGCAAACTTGATTATTTCTATAGTATTGGGAATAAAGCTCGGCACACTCGGTATACTGATCGGAACCATTGCAACGCTGTTGATACAAATAGTTCTGAAAATACGTCTTTTGTACAAAGATGCATTTAAGATTTCATCACTTAAGTTTTATCTGAGATATATAATATATGGCTTTTTCGGAATTCTCGGTATGCTTCTGGCAAAGTTTATATGCGCCGAAATCATTTCGGGAAATCTGTATATTGACTTGATTCTTAAAGCGATAGTTGCGGCTTTTGTGCCGCTTTGCATAAATTATATTATATTTTGCCGCACGAAAGAGTATTCTTATTTAAAAGAAATCCTCTGGAGGTATGCGTACAAAATATGGCGGCTGACCGAACCGATAAGACGCAGGAAGAAAGCGTTTTTCGGACGGCTCAGATCCCGCTCCGACAGCTGAAATGACTGAGCAAAGCGCAGCTATGCTCAGAGCTTTGTAAAATAATAATTTATAAAAGGTATGAGATATATGAACACAGATAAGAAATTCAAGGTTGCCATGATCGGACATAAACGAATCCCGACCCGTGAGGGCGGGGTTGAAATAGTTGTCGAGGAGCTTTCGGTTCGTATGGCAAAAAACGGTCTCAAAGTAGATGCGTATAACCGAAAGGATCGGTTCGGAAAAGCACATAAACAGCCCGCGGAGTTCAAAGGCGTCAGAATAGTTCAGATACCTACGTTCAGAATGAGCGCGCTGAACGCCTTTGTGTATTCAGTGCTGGCGAGTATCAGGGCATTGTTCGGCGGTTATGATTGCATACACTATCATGCCGAGGGACCCTGCGCTATGCTCTGGCTGCCCAAGCTGTTTGGAATTCGTACGGTTGCGACTATACATGGACTTGACTGGCAAAGGGCGAAGTGGGGCGGATTTTCGACCAAGTATTTGAAGCTCGGCGAGAGGATTGCGGCAAGGTTTGCCGATGAGCTGATTGTACTGTCTGATAACAATAGAGAATATTTTAAGAAGATATATAATCGTGATGTTCATTATATCCCTAACGGTATAGAAAAAAAGACAGGGGATTATGAGCCGAAGCTGATTAAAGAAAAATTCGGACTGGATAAAAAGGACTATATCTTATTTTTGGCGAGAATTGTGCCGGAGAAGGGACTGCATCATTTGATTGAGGCATACAGGATGACAGAAACGGATAAAAAGCTGGTTATCGCAGGTGGACTTACTCCGGGAGACGAATATGTTGAAAAAATCAAGCGTATGGCAACAGAGGATCCGCGTATAATACTTGCCGATTTTGTGCAGGGCAGGCTGCTTGATGAGCTTTTTGCGAATTGCTTTCTGTATGTTCTTCCGAGCGATATTGAGGGGATGTCGATGAGCCTTTTAGAGTCGGTGAGCTACGGCGTACCGTGTCTTGTAAGCGACATTCCGGAAAACCTTGAGGTTGTGGGAGGATATATGCCGTCGTTTAAGAAAGGCAGCGCCGAGAGCTTGGCGGAAGAGCTTAAAAAAATACTCGGCGGCGGATATCCGGAGATAAATAACATAGAAAGCTATCAGACTATCCTTGAAAAATATAACTGGAACAGCATTGTTGACAGAACCGTCGCTTTGTATAAAAATGTATGACAAGCGGCGCGAAAAAATCGCGGGAGAAATATCATATGAGAATTCTGTTGGTTAACAAATATCTATATCCTAAGGGCGGCGCGGAAACATATACGTTTAAGCTCGGTGAATATTTGACCCGGGCGGGTCACAGCGTCCAGTATTTCGGAATGTATGACGAGAAGAATATAGTAAGCAATTCGGCAAATCAGTATACCCGAAACATGGATTTTCACGCTGCAAAGGCGGAGAGGTTTTTGTATCCGCTTCGCATAATATATTCGTTTGATTCAAGAAAGAAAATAGGCAGGATAATAGACTCGTTCAGACCTGATATTATACATATGAACAACATCAACTTTCAGCTCACGCCGTCAATAATAGACGAAGCTGTAAAGCGAGATATACCTATAGTTCAGACGGTACACGACCTTCAGATGCTGTGTCCCAATCATCTGATGTTCAGCGTCAGAACAAAGACTCCGTGTGAGAAATGCCTAAACGGCTCAAAGCTGAACTGCATTGCAGGCAGATGTATACACGGCTCGCTTGTAAAGAGTATAATAGGCGCTGCTGAGGCGTGGCTTTATGCCGCAAAGGGAACATATGCAAAGGTTGATAAGTACATTTGTCCGAGCCGGTTTATAGAGAGTATGCTGCTTAAGAAAAAACGCTTCGGAAAGCAGCTCTATCGGGGAAAGACCGCTGCAATTCATAATTATATTGAACTGCCCGAAGTTAATTCAGACTATAAAAAAGACGATTATGTTTTATTCTTTGGCAGGCTTTCGGAGGAAAAGGGCGTGGATATGCTTGTCAGGGCGTGCAGAGCCTTGCCGGATATACGATTTAAGGTTGCCGGCGGCGGGCCCATGGAGGAGGCCGTTAAGAATATTCCTAATGTTGAATTTGTCGGTTTCAAGACGGGCGCTGAGCTTCACAGATTGATTGCGGAGGCAAAATTCTCGGTTTATCCGTCAATCTGGTACGAGAATTGTCCATTATCCATTCTGGAGTCCGAGTCGTTCGGAACTCCGGTTATATGCACAAGCCTGGGCGGTATGCCTGAGCTTGTCGAAGACGGCGTAACGGGCAGAGTGATTTCTGAGGCTGAGCCTGAGGCTCTTGCGCAGGCGATAGAGGAGCTGTACACTGACGATGAGCTTTGCCGGAGCATGAGCGAAAATTGTAGAATAAAGCGCAGTGAAATGATAACGCTCGAAAGTTATGGTAAGATGATTGAAGATATATATCGTGAGGCGATTGAAAGTCATAAGAATGGGTTGAAATGATGAATATGTAAAATATAGTTTGACAAACAGTTATTGCAAGCTAAGCTTGCAGCCGGACACCGACCATG
>CAJKEB010000046.1 GCA_905198865.1 uncultured Eubacteriales bacterium | reverse complement strand
CTCCGGGGGAGCTGTCGCCGCAGGCGACTGAGGGGGCTAATAAACTATAATTTAACGCCCAGTATTTTTGTTACGTAAACTTCATTATTCGCTGTATTGACTTTATTGCAGTTTAGGTATATAATCTATATTATATAATTTATGAAATTTCCGGGATATAATTGACTTTATGAGGTAAGGTTTTATGACTAAAAATCAACTGAACAATAAAGGCGGTAAAAAGGCGGTTTGGGCTATTGCCTTAATGGCTGTCATTATACTTGTGGCAAAGTTCATGGGACTGTTCCGTGAAATGCTCGTTGCTCAGATTTACGGTCAGGGCTACGAGTCAGATGTTATTAATACCGCAACTCAGATACCGCTTCTGTTTTTTGATATGGTTCTCGGCGTGGCTATTCTCTCCACCTTCGTTCCGATGTACAACAAGCAGCTTGAAAAATCGGGCAAGAAGGCGGCTGATTATTTTGCCAATAACTTTATTACAATAATCGGCTCGATTGCTGTACTTGCTGCTGTTTTAGGAGTTATATTCGCCGAGCCTTTGGTAAAGCTCATGGTTCCCGGCTATGCTGACGTACCCGGAAAGATTGAAATGACGGCGAGGGTACTCAGAATTCTGTTCCCGTCTATTGCGTTCACGGCTATTGCTTACGTTGCGGTCGGAATTCTTCAGTCGCACGGCGAATTTACTGTTCCGTCACTTATAAGCGTTGTGTCAAACGGTATAATGATTGCCTATCTAATTATATTCGGTGACAAGATGGGACTTGTCGGCGTAGGCGTATCAATGCTCGTGGCGTGGGCTGCGCAGCTCCTGTTCCAGGTTCCGTGGCTGATTAAGTATGGGTACAGATACCGTCCGGTTGTGGATTTTAAGGACGGAAGCATGAAGGAAGTCCTGTTTGTGGCGCTGCCGGTGCTTGTCAGTTCATGGGTTCAGCCGATTTGTAATGTGATTAACATGTCGTTCGGTTCGTCAATGGGCGACGGTGCGGTGTCGGCTCTTAACTGGGCGAATAAGATTTACATAATCATGGTAGGCGTGTTTGCGTATGCGATAACCAACTTCATTCTGCCCCGCCTGTCACGGCTCAATGCTGACGATAACCACGAGGCGTTTGCCGAGACTACACGGACATCGGTCGGTTGGATAGTGTTTATTATAACCTTAGTGTCCGCACTGTTTCTGGCTCTCAGTAACCCGATTATCAAGGTCGTTTTTCAGCGTGGTCAGTTCACGGCAGAGTCCTCGCAAATCACAGCCTCGGCGCTGTTTTTCTATTCGTTCGGCATGGTGGGCTACTCGATATGCGAGGTGCTGAACAAGAGCTTTTATGCCGTTCAGGACGGCAAAACACCGATGCTTACATCGATTTTCGGGGTTATAGTCAATATCGGCTGCGCGGCATTGTTTGTGCTTGTGTTTAATATAGGTATTCAGGGCTTGGCGCTCGCCTCTGCAATCAGCTCCACAGCGATTGCGGCTGCGCTTATGATAATGATAAACCGCCGCAGAGGAAGCGTCATTACAAAGGCCTTTGTGTGGAATATATTAAAGACCCTCGTGTGCGGAGCCGCTGCGTTTGTCATCGCTTGGCTTGTGTATCGTGCTGTAGACGGCGTTTTAGACGGCGGAACGGTAATCACTTTGGTAAAGCTGTGCATTGCAGCTCTCCCCTCGTGCGTGATATACTTAGCTCTGGCTTTTGTGCTTAAAATAAGCGAGATGAAAACGGCATTGGAGTTCTTCCGCCTCAGAAAAGCGGAGTAAAAGAATAAATAATGAGAGTTGCAGCTCCACCTGTGTTTTTTCAGGTATAGACATATAGTCACTGAATACGCACTTGCTACGCAAGTCCGGTCATAAGCGAACAATTTAGGTGTGTTATTGACTTTAGCAACTTCAGGTGAAAACGCTTAGCATGGCGCATACGAACCTTTCAGGTTCGGTCACAGCCAGACATGGGCGGGTAACACCTTCCCCCTATGGGGAATCCGTTGTTAGGGGCGCTGCCCCTAAAATCACAAAACAGGGGGCTTAGGGGATAAAATCCCCTATAAAATCAAGAGAGGATGATATTATGAAAGATATAGGTTACTTTCAGACGGCTTGGTTTTTTGTTTGGAACATTATCAAGCAGAGCGTTGTGTACAAGCTGCTCAGACGGTGCTATGACGGAATTTCCGGCGCATGGCAGAGAAGCCTGATTGCGGATTTCTTCAGACGTGAACACTTTGAAGACGGAAGCGTTCAAAACAGTGTTTTCGGCAGAATACTTCACTCGCCGTTCACGTTTCTCACATGGCTGCAAAAGGTCTGCGGCAGTAAGCTCAAAAAGAAAATTGAGACTTCATATGTTGTCAGATTTTGTAATATCTATCTGCACAACATTTTAGCTCTCAATACAAGGTTTATCGGAATTCTTATGGTCGGAGCGTCGCTCGGCTCAGTTATAGCCTCTGTGAGCAGGGGCGGACAGGGCAACATTGTTATGTATGTTCTCCTGATAATCGGAGCGGCTGTGTCAATCACCAACGTCAACCTGACCGAATTTTTCAGCGGGTCATGGATTGCAAGGATTGTTCAGCATCTCGCCGGCGTAGAGTTTAGCTATAAGTTCTATGACAAGAATTATACCCGGCCGGTTTCAAGGCTCTGGACTGCGGCACTTGTGGGAATTGCCGCAGGTATTGCAGGCGGTCTGATGGGACCTGTTATGGGAATAGGCGTTATAGCCGGCTTGTTTGCGGTTTTCCTTGTACTCAAGTCAACGCTTGCCGGAGTATATATGACGGTTTTCCTTGCGCCTCTTGTGCCGACAATGGCAATGGTCGGTATGGTTATGCTGTGCTTTTTGTCAATTCTTGCAAGAGCGCTGACCGACAAAGGCTTTAAGTGGCGTTTTGAGGGCGTAGGCTTCTTGATGCTGGGATTCCTCGCAGTGTACCTCTTTGCGTCGATAAACTCGTTCGCAAGGCTCAACAGCCTAAGCATATTTGCGATATACCTCGTGTTTATGCTGTTCTATTTTGTGGTTATAAACACGATTAAGTCAAGAAAACAGCTGTTTGACGTGCTTACAATATTTGCAGTCTCAGGCGCGCTTGTGTGTCTGTACGGTATTGCACAGTACCTGTTCGGCTGGGATACATCGGCGGCATGGATTGATGACGAGATGTTCGGCGATATAAAAATGCGTGTGTACTCAACGCTTGAAAATCCGAATGTTCTCGGCGAGTACATTTTGCTGATACTCCCCATCTGTGTCGGACTTGTCTGGCAAAAGCCCAACAAGATGTCAAAGGTCGTGTTCACGCTTGCGGCAGGTCTGATGTTCGGAACGCTTATACTCACATTCTCCAGGGGCTGCTGGATTGGATTTATGGTCTCGGCCGGTCTGTTTGTAACATTCGTATGCGGCAAGCTTTGGGGTCTGGCACTTATTGCGCTTCCGTTTGTTCCGATGATTATTCCCGAAAGTATAATCAACAGATTTACAAGCGTCGGCAACATGGAGGACTCGTCAACCTCGTACAGAGTGTATATCTGGATGGGTTCGCTTGCAATGATAAAAGACTTCTGGGCGTCGGGCATTGGCCCCGGTACCGAAGCGTTCAAGGCGGTATATCCGTTCTATTCATACAGCGGTATTGTTGCGCCGCACTCGCACAATATGTTCCTCCAGATTTTGGTTGAAAGCGGCGTTGTGGGTATCGGAGTATTCCTTACCACGCTGTATATGTTCGGAAAGAAAATGATTGACGGATATCAGGCGACAAGCCGAAAGGGCAGTAAGCTCGGCGCAATGATTGTCGCGATAACCGCAGGCGTTATCGGATTTGCCGTTCAGGGTATGTTTGATAACTGCTTCTATAACTATCGTGTGTTCCTCATATTCTGGTTTGTCCTTGCTCTCGGAATATCAGCCGTGTACATCGCAAAGGACGAGAAGAAGAAGGATGAGGTACGGCAGAGCTTAAAGGTGGTGAAGGATTAAATGATAAAGGTTTTGGAGGTGTCGTCCGACTCGAATATCGGCGGCGCCGGAAAGTGTATAATCACCTTTTTGAAGTATTTTGACCGCAGCCGGTTTGATGCGGCAGTGGTTCTGCCCCGCAACTCGCTTTTAAAGCCGGAGGCTGAGGCACTGGGTGTAAAGGTGTATGAGATGGACAACCTTGCCGAGAAGTCGCTTGATTTCAAGGCGATAAAGTCGCTTAAGAAGCTGTTTCGTGAGCTTAAGCCGGACATAGTGCACACTCACGCAAGCATGTCGGCGAGAATAGCCGCCAAGCAGTGCGGAATTAAAATTGTGTACACAAGACACAGCGTATTTGAGCCGTCAAAGAAGATTTCAAGAGGCATAGGCAAGCTGATAAACGGCATGGTCAACAACGCGACCGCTGACAGGATTATTGCCGTTGCCGAGGCGGCGAAGGATAACCTGACCGCAACCGGGGTGAGCGATAAGAAAATCGAGGTTATACTGAACGGTGTTGAAGCCTTGACGCCGTATTCAGCCGAAAAGAGAGAGCAGGTACGTGCGGATTTCGGCATTAAGCCGGACGAGACAGCGGCTGCTATTATCGCAAGACTCACCGAGGTCAAGGGTCACAAATACTTTATCGAGTGTGCAAAAATCCTAAAGGAACGCGGGCATAAGATTAAGTTCCTGATTGCCGGAACCGGTGATACAGAAGCGGAGCTTAGTGAACAGATACGGTCTGAGGGACTTGAGCAGACAGTGATAATGACAGGCTTTCTGACAGACGTTGAGCCGCTTATGAACGCAATGGACATACAGGTCAACTGCTCGTTCGGAACCGAAGCCACCAGTCTTTCACTGCTCCAGGGTATGAGCCTCGGCAAGCCTGCGGTAGTAACCGAGTTCGGCGGCAATCCCGGAGTGATAAAGGACGGACAGAACGGCTTTCTTGTACCGATAAAGGACGCGGCAGCAATGGCGGACGCCATAGAAAAGCTGATAACCGATAAGCCGCTGTATGATAAGATGACCGAAAACGCAAAGCGGATATATCAGACGAGCTTTACCGCTGAGGTCAATACAAGGCGCATCGAGAACGTATATTCATCGCTTGTGAAATAATTTTGAATATTATATAAATTAAATATACAGTCTAAAATTGCATAGAGCGGCTGCGGCAGCTGAAATCAAACGGGGCGCCGGGCGGCTTTATGAGAACAGGAGAACAAACCTTATGAAAAGTAATTCAAAACCGAGATTTAACAGTATTGACTTGATAATCATTTTGGTTGTTGCCGCTGTTATAGCGGCAGGCATATATATGCTTGCGCCGAAAAAGGGCGGCTCGACCGAGGGCGCCGCAGCGGGAAACAGAAACGTTAAGGCGACAATTCAGATTGAACTGATGAAAAAGGAAGCATACCTGACCGAGCTGCCAAAGGTCGGCGACAGCGTTACAATCGGCGTTAAGGAGAAAATGCCGGCGGTTGTAACAAAGGTGGAGTCAAAACCGGCAGAGGAAATTTCATATGACCTGAACGTCGGAGCAGCCTCATGGCAGGAAATCCCGAATATGTACGATATTTATATAACAATGGAAGCAGACGCGGTTGAAACCCAGAAGGATATAGAAATCAACGGCAGTGCGATAAGAATAGGCGACAGTGACGCGGTTCGCTCAAAGGGCTGGGCAGGTCATGGATTTATAACCCAGCTTGAAATCAGCGAATAGTTCAGATATCAGACATAATCAAACAGAAAGGAATACTAAATATGAATAAAAACGGAAAGTTATTCGGAAAAATAAGTATTATTGATATAATCGTTGTGGTTTGCATTGTCGTTCTTGCTTTTGGACTGTATGCAAAGTTTACTTCAAGCAGCGACGCTGTCACATCATCAGAAAAATCGAATATCGAGTTTGTCTACAAGGTGAAGAGTGTGCGTGACTACACGGTTGACGGCTTCAAAAAGGGCGGCCCGCTTTATGACAGTGATACGAAGGAATACATGGGCGAAGTCACAGATGTCAGAACCGAGCCCGCAGTGATGCAGGTCAGTCTGGTTGATGGAGCGTATAAGGAGCTTGAAATCCCGAACAAGTATGACGTATATGTAACCGTACAGGTAAGCGGAAAGTACAACAGCCTTGGATTTTATACCAACGACAACAAGTACATAGGCGCCGGTCAGACGCTTAACGCTTGGTCAAAATACACCACCACAGGCGGCGAAATCGTTGACGTCCGCGAAGCTCAATAAGAAGCTCAATAAGGAAAAACAGAAAATTCGGCTGTGCCAATTTGCGGCACAGTCATTTTTTGTGTTTTTGTCATGTTTTGCTACTGTCTTGTTTTATAAATTATTGTATAATTTTTATTGACTGCTGCATAATAATAGAGTATAATAATTGTACAGGATATTGAACAAATATTTGTGCAAGAAAGGGGTATATATATGTTGGCAGTTAATTACTCAACAATAAGAAACAATTTAAAGAACTACTGTGATGAAGCTACGGACAACGGAGAAACAGTTATTGTTACGCGCAAGGAAGAAAAAAATGTGGTTATTTTAAGCCTTGAAAAATATAATCAGATAATGAAAGCGGCGCGGAACGCTGAATATCTTGCTATGATAGACAGAGGAATTCAGCAGCTTGAAGCCGGCAGAGGACAGCAGCATGAGCTGATTGAGGCGGACGAAGATGAATAAGTTGTGGTCAGACCGTGCATGGGACGATTATCTGTATTGGCAGCAGCAGGATAAGAAAATCGTTAAAAAAATCAACGACTTGGTAAAAGACATCGAACGTAACGGATTGTCAGAGGGAATCGGCAAGCCCGAACCGTTAAAGTACAGAAAAGCATGGAGCAGACGAATAAATCAAGAAAATAGATTAGTGTATAATATAGATGAGCATGGCAGTCTGTGGATAATTGCATGTAAGGGACATTATGAATATTAGTGATTGAAATTTTGTTAAGTTTGAGGTATAATATAGAGTAGGAATATTCGTTTATCAGATTATCAGAAAAGAGAGATAACTATGCTGTCAAAAAAAATTGTTTGGAGACTTAATATTATTGATTTGCTTCTGCTTGTTATAATAGTTTTAAGCATATGTGCGCTTATCTACAAGGCGACATGGGGCAGCGGCGAGGAGTACAGAACATATGAGGTATCTTATGTCTGTGAAAACATTCCGATTGAGATACTAAACGGCTTGCAGGAGGGTATGGACTGCTCTGACTATGACAGCGGTTCGGATTTGGGAAAGTTTAAAAGAGCCGAATATACGCCTATAATTGAAGCGGCAGCAGCTCAAAATCCCGCAGGAACAGACGACGCAGACAACGAAGAAGATGATGAGGGCGACGAAGATAATAAGCCCACGCCGGCACCGACCAAGGAGCCGACTCATGCGAGAGCGGTTCTGGTGACAGAGGCAGAGGGGGCAAAGGCAGAACACGGCGTCAAGGTTGACGGAGTAATTCTGCTCAGGGCTTTAAAGCTTGATTTAATAGTAGGTGACACCGTGCTTAACGTATATGTGAGCGATGTAAAATAAAGGAGAATCTTCGTGAAGAATATAGTTATTGACGCATACCGCGGCAGCTTTCTGTATGAGATAATATGCTATATTATGGACGTTATTGTTCCGCGTCTTAAGCGTGATTTTTTGTCAAGCCGCACGCTTAAGATTATTTCGTGGTGCGAGCGGAATGTTTTAAACAACAAGTATCTTGAGATTTTCTTTAATACAAAAAAGGTTGCCGAGGCGTGGTATGCAAGCGCGTTTTACAGATACACGACCTTCGGCATACGCCGCATGGCGTTCTATATCCCGCGTTCAAGAATAAAGTTCAGACCCTACTTCCTGGGTATATTTTTGTTGTTTGTACTGCTGTTTCCTGACAGATGGTGGGATAACTTTTTTATGGTTCCGGCCTTTGCGATTGTGGCGATTTTGTTTGTTTCAAGGTACGCAACCGACCGCATAGGCGTGATATTTATACTGATAAATATAATAATCGGCATATTTACCGGACTTATGACCATGTCGATACCTATTGCCGCATGCAAGACGCTTTCGTATTTTCTGCTTGCGGTTGACTTGTTCTTTTTGATTTCGTTTGCGGTCAGGAATCAAAAGGATCTTGAAATAATGCTGTTGTTTATGTTTATGGCTCAGGTTGTACTGTGCAGCATTGGGGTTGTTCAGGCATTCGGTCAGGAAACGCACGGCATAACGGGTGTGTATGACAATACGCTTGTGTTTGCCGAGATACTGCTGCTTTTATTCCCGTTTGCCTTTGTGTATCCGATAACGCTCAAGTCAAAAGTCCGCAGCCTTGTATATTCTGCGCTTGTCATGGCGACTTCGTTTATTGTAATCACCGCAACACAGTCAAGAGCGGCGTTTGTGGGCTTTTTCGTGGAACTGATTATTGTTATTGTTATGATAGACAGACGGTATATACCGATGATACTGGTGCTTGCCCCGACGTTTTCAGCCGGAGTAATTCGAAACATTGCCGCTATGTGGAACCGCGAGAGTTCTTACGGTAACTTTTTCCAAAACATCGTATCTGCACTGAGGAATATCTGGACAAACGGCTTTGGAGTCAGTACGAGTAATTTTGTAAACATGTACAACGCAACTGCGTTCCAATATAATGAACAAAAGGCGCTGATAAGCGTTCCGGGAGTTCATATAAGCACGCTGTATTTTAACCTTCTCGTAGATTTGGGCGCAATATTTATGTTTGGATTTATGTATTACATTCTGCGTATCGCCCATTCCTCAGTCACTTGTATGTTCCGTGCAACATTCAGGCAGAAGATAATCTTTGCGGCAGGTCTGGCGGCGCTTGTCGGAATTTCTCTTTCGTCATTGTTCGAGTCAAATCTGTTTGAACCGAGAGTTCTTATCATGTATTGGGCAATGCTCGGACTTCTGCGCTCGGGCAGAATTATTAAGCTCGGAGTTCTGGACTGAACTTTTCACCCGGTACTTGACTAAACGGACAGCTTGGATTATAATATATATCGCAATCTTTGATTGCCCAAAGAATAAAGGGGTGTTACATATGGAGACAAAAAAGCTTTATATAAAATCTTTGCAGAAACTGAGCTTTAAGGCGTTTGCGATACTCGCATATGTCCTGTTATTTATATCCCAGAGATTTCACTTTTTAAATATTACAGAGCTTGAGCTAAACGATGTCAGCGACAGCTTCGGTCTTTCCGGAATTGCCTTTGGCAAGGCCTCTAAGTTTTTTGATTATTTCGGCGTTGAATTTCCGCCTGAGCTTCAGATTTGTATGTATATAAGTCTCGCATTACTCGTCTTGGGTCTTGCGGCGCTGTGTTTGTCGTTTTTTGGCTATAGAATTCTCCAGGTAATCAATTTTGCGGTATCTTTCGCAGGCTTTGCATTAAGCGTTGCTTTCGGAGTTCTGCTCACTGTATTCTCGGTACAAATTGCGGAGTCAGAGCTGAGTGAAATCATGTCAATCAGTCTTAATTTTCTGATTTGGCTGCCGGCTGTGTTCTTTCTTATAGGAAGTGTGTTTACATATGCTTATGCAAAAATGCCGGGCTATAGTCTGGCTGAGGGCAGATTTTTCACAACCCTCGGCGCAGCGCTTAACCCGCGCGGATTTTTAAAGACCTTCAGGAGCGATGATGATACCGAAAATCTTTTCAGAAGCCGTGTTCCGCTGAAAAAGAAAAAGTACGCAACGCTCGGCGAGCCTAAAGCGATAAGGAATTCCAAAAAAGCCGCCAAAAGACAACTGAGCAAAGCCAAAAAGAAGAATAAGAAAGACGGCAAATCAGAACCTGCACAGCCTGTTCAGGATAAAAGACTTACACCGCTTCAGATTGCTCTGGCTAAGCGTGAGCATGCCGAGAAGGTGGCGAACGTCAGAGCCGACGAGGAAAACAGAGCGTTGTTTGCAAAGCCAAAAGACGCTGCATCTGAAAAAGCCGACAAGCCGGCAGAGGCAGGCAGAAAACCGCACAAAAGGAACAGGTCGTCCTTAGAAAAGACAAAATCGCTTGAGTTGGCAAAGCGCAGAGCGGAGCATGCAGAAATGGTTGCAAACCGCAATGACGAAATATTCTGATGATTATAAGCGGTCGGATTTTCCGACCGTTTTTTATTTTTTGTATATAATATAGAAAAATTTTATAAAACTGTTGTAAGAATTATCCAAAAGTGTTATAATATCAACATATATAATTGCTACGGAGGGACATATAAATGAAGAAAATTCTGGCTTTTATTCTGACTTTTTGTATGATGCTTTGCGGCGTATGCGGTGTATGCTATGCAGTGTCTGAAGCTGATGAGGGCACAGCGGCTGCGTCAGGAAATCCGGTTTTGGCATTTCCAGGCGCCGAAGGCGGAGGAAAGTATACAAAAGGCGCGCGCGGAGCTCTTGATGAGGGCGGAACTGTTGAGGTATATCATGTAACAAACCTTAACTCTAACGGCCCCGGCTCGTTTGCTGACGCAATCACCGCCGACACTCCGGAGATGGATGAAAACGGCAATGTAATAGAAAAACCGCCTGTCGGCAGGATTATCGTGTTTGATGTCGGCGGAGTGATTGACTTCCCAAGCTCGACCAAAATAAGCAGGGATTATGTCACTATACTTGGTCAGACCGCACCCGGCGACGGTATCACGCTTACCGGCGGCGATTTGCAGATCGGCAACGCAAAGAAAGACATAATAATCAGATACCTGCGCGTCCGTCCCACAAATAAGAACGGCGCAGAGGTTGATGGTATGGGCGGTCAGTGGAACACAGACGTTATCATTGACCATTGCTCAACAAGCTGGTGTGTTGACGAGTGCTTAACCCTTTACGGCGGTAATGTTGAGAACAGCAGCGGCTATGCTCAGGGCAAGCGTCTGACTGTTCAGAACACAATATCATCTGAGAGCATGAGAATGTCCGGTCACTTCAAGGGCGCTCACGGCTACGGCGGTATTATCGGCGGAACGAACGCTACATATTACCGAAATATATTTGCTCATCATGACAGCCGTTCACCGAGACTTGACAGAGTTCTTGACAGAACTGACTTCAGAAACAATGTTGTATATAATTGGGGAGTTACCAACTCTGCATACGGCGGCGAGCCTGTGTCTCCGCACCCGGGTAATGAAAGAGGTCTGGTTCGTCCGTCTTTGGTCAACTACTCAAATAACTATTACAAGTACGGTCCGAGTACGGTTTCCGGAAAGCAGTACCGTATTTATGATTTCTCAGGTCTGGCAAAGGAAGTTGGAAAGACATACCATGACACGGTTGTAGAAAAGAGTAAGTTCTATATGACTGATAACTATGTCTACGGCAGCAGTACAGTCACGAACAACAACTGGGCAAATGATGGAACCAACAGCGCGGCTGGCCAGGTTACAAAAATGAGCGAGCCGTTCCTGTTGGGCGACGATTTGTATCCTGACCTGAACATTCCTGAGGATAAGCTGCTTGCAGGAAAGGATGTTCTGAACGACGTAACGGCTGACGCCGGAGCAACGCTTCCGAAACGTGACAGCATTGACGCGCGCGTTATTGCTGATGTTAAAAACCAGACCGGACGAATTATTAATAACGAAGAAGAGGTCGGCGGACTTGTCGGAATTCAAAGCTCCGAGAGAGTATTTGTAATCCCCGAGGAATGGAAGGCTTCAAACGGTATGGGTGACGCCAAGGACGGCGATATTGTTCCGGACGGTACATGGGCAGGCTATACATGGATTGAGGCTTATGTTAACGAATGGACAGAGCAGCAGAGCGCTGTCGCTCCGACAAATCCTGAGATTACAGTCACAAGCCCGGCTATTGCTTCTATCAGCTCTACAGTAAACGGTCAGACCGTAAGCAACGGAAAATGGTCGGTAATAAAAGAAACCGATACATTAAGCTACAAGGCATCGGCTGCTCCTGTCGGAGATACTGCGATAACAAAGATGGAGCTTTATGACGACGAAACTCTTATAAAGACATATGACGGCGCGTCGACGATTGACGACAGTATTTCACTTGAACTCGGAACGCATTATCTGTCATGTGTTGCATATAACGACAAGGGCGAGAGCACAAGAAGCACTACGTCCATAGTGTATGTCAACGGCTCAACTGCCCCTGAAGGCTGGACGTATAAGCAAATCGGCACACCTTCTTATTCAGGCAAGGGTGCAGTGTCGGTTGATTCGGACGGAATTTATACCATGGGCGGCAGCGGTAAAATCGGCAGCAAAGCTGACAAGTGCGACTTTGTGTATAAAGAGATGACAGGCGAATTTGATATATCCATTAAGCTGGAAAGCATTATGGCAAACGAGAACGGTCCGGTATTCGGACTTATGGTTCGTGAGGGATTAAGCGGCGGCGACAGAATGGCGGCATTGGTTGACGGCTGGATTAAGTATGGCCGCAATGACAGAATTGTTGCGCGCACAACGGCGAATGCGGATATAGCAAAGGACAGCGAGCAGACCAACACCACCGACCAGAAAATGGGTATATTTATGAAAGGAAAATCCGGCGAGATAGTGTCCGGTAATGTTCTGGGTGAACATGCGTACGCTACCGAAGCAGACGGTGCATATCATCTGCCGAATTATCTCAGAATTCAAAGAAGCGGAGATACTCTTATCTTCTCGGTATCTGACAGCGGAACGGACTGGACGGATAATGCAAGACAGCCGTATATTATGAATATAAGCGGTCTTGCAGATAAGCTCTATGTCGGCATGGCGATAGATTCACAGCAGGGTCAGTCGGACGCGTCACCGAAGGCATACTATTCACAGGCGCAGTTCAGCGAGCTTAAGCTTGAGAACCAATCGAACTACGAGGCTCCCGCAACACCTACGCCTGAGCCGACAGTTGACGCGTCGTCAGTCGGAAAGTATGACGCATGGAAAGCGGGAAGTTCGACAAACGGCGGTGCTCTTGGTACGAGCGAGACTGTGAATTTTGAAGGCAAGGACGCACTGTATATTGAGACCTTTAATGTATATAAGATTTTGAACGAACCGATTTCATCCGGAATTGTGGACTTCGATTTTGATGTGTATGTTGATACTGCAATTGACAGAAGCTTCCGTGTTTATTTGGAAAACGAGACCGGAAACTGGCAGAATACCGGAAATGTGTTTGCTGAGATCATCAATAACCGAAACAAGCAGGTGAACAAAGGCCCCGGTATTGATACGCAGAACGATCCTATGTTTACATATACTGAGCTTGGAGCAAGCGGCTGGGTTCATTTTGCTGTAACAGTGGATTACAACAAGGCAGGTACTGAGGAATTTATCACAATGACTGCTTCAAAGTCAGACGGAACAGTTTTAAGCACTGTGCAGATGGGTTCAATTCCCGGGGCAGATAATACGCTTAAATCAGTTCGTCTGGTCAAAACGGCTAACCCGACATATTTCGCGGATATGAATATTCTTAAGAGAATAGTAAATGACAATATATACTATACCGAAAATCCGACGCTCAGCGGCAATGCTGTGACCGCGTCTGTTGTAAATAAGACTGACGAAAGCGGAGTGCTGTTTATTGCGGCCGCATATGAAAACGGTATGGTTGCCGAAGTGAAATCTGTAAGGATTGAAAAATCTGACGATGCGGTTTTGATAAGCGAGACTTTTGATAAAGAATACGATGACGTACGCTTCTATCTCTGGTCAGCCGGTTCGATTGAACCGTATCACAATGCTGTTTCAGCGGAGTAAGAAATAACACATAAAAGAATAAGTAAAAGGGCTGATGCAATTATTGTTGCAGCAGCCCTTGTTTGTGGTATAAATTATAGTTTGACGAGTAGTTCGCCCACCCAGTTGCGCTCGCCGCCTCCGCCCCGAG
>CAJKEB010000045.1 GCA_905198865.1 uncultured Eubacteriales bacterium | reverse complement strand
CTTTTTTTCCGAATAACATAAGTTTAGAATCTTTATTCACTATGATACCAACATCGTTCGCTTGTTATACAAAAGACAGTCAAGACGGCATCGGGTATGAGAATCATTCCGCTTTGTGATAAAGCATTTGAAGCTATCTCGAAACATAGGGATTTATATTATCGTGGCGATGATGAAGATTTTATATTCACCACTGACAAAGATACACATCTATCGCCTCACAACCTTGCTAAATCTGTTAATGCTATTTATAAAGCAGCAGGTATTGAAGCGAGCGGAGTACATATATTGCGTCATAGCTTCGCATCCTGGCTATTTGATAATTGTGTGGATGTGAAGCTTATAAGCAGACTGTTGGGACATTCGGGGGTGCAGATTACATATGACACCTATGTGCATGAAAGCATAGATCAGTTGAGAGATGCAATGAAGGGGCTGTAATACATTATCAAATAGAGGAAGTGGTGACTTGTAATGGGTCACCACCATTCTTTTTTTGTAAATTCAAAGAGATCATCTTTACGGATTCTCCATCTATTGCCGACTTTAAACCCCTTCAGCGTTTTACTATGAAGCAGGTTGAGCAGTGTATTCCTGCTTACATAAAGATATTCGCGAGCTTCTTCAAAAGTCAGAACGCTTGGCATTTCTTCATCAGACATAAACATAAAGCATCACCTTCCTTAATTTAATGTTGGACAGATGTAAATTAAAAATAACAGTTTTAAACATTGCAATAAAACAATTTGTAGCTGTTAATATCTGTTTTTTAGGACTATATAGGTTATGCAAAAGAATAGAATATTTATTTTTATAATCAGCTTAACTAAATTGTAAGCCACAATTTATCAGGCAACTGAGTGTTTTTTTATCTGACACTAGTTATGCAGTTTTGTGGAATAAATTATTTATGAAAGGAGCATGTAAACTATGAATTTACATACTTTTGAAGTCGGATGTACATTAAAGGATTATGAATATAAAAATGTACACAATGATTTTGTGCAGTATAAATCACTTTATTACCCCGACAAGCACAATGAGAATAGGAAAAAATTTGATGGACTAAAGGGAAGAGGGATACTTATTTATTTATATCGAGTTAATATTGATGAAAAACATTATGTGGTTCATATTAACTATAGGATTAATCCTACGCGGTGTTTTGATGGCGGAGATTATTTGAATGTGTTCCATGCCAATGATGCTTACAAAATAATACCGCAAGTGAATGATTTGTTGAAAACAATATCATCATATTTACCATTACTAAATGAATGCCATTTAGTAAGATTGGATTTCTGTTCGAATATAATTTTGGGATCGGAAACGCAGGTTAAAGAATGGATAAAACAAATTAATCAATCGTACATTCCCAATATAAAATACCATCAGAAATTTATTAAAGATAAACGTGCAGGAAGATACGTGGTGCCAAAGGAAGAAGCCACATTTACAAGATATAACTATGTAGAGCTTTCATTTTACAATAAATTGCACCAAATTCTGACAGAAGATATTCAGGTCAAAAAGTACCCTAATATTTTAAGATGCGAAGCGAGATGTTTTAAGAATTATATTGACTTTCTAAAACGAAAGTTTCAGCTGACAGATATAGCTGATTTTGTGTAAATATATTATTCATTTGAATATAAAGCAGGAGGTGAAAAATATGTTTAATGGAAAACGTCTGGCAACAAGAGGAGTATCAGAGAACGTCCCGATAGTTCTGCAGGCTATCATGTGGAATCTGATTGACATGATGGAAGTCAGGAAGGATTATCTTCAGGTATTTGAATTGTCAGAGGAAAATGGAATACAGAAAATTGTCCATTCACAAGAAGAGCCGGAATATAAGAGGGAATATCTGATAAAAACAGATGTTCCTTTTTTAAATGCAAAGATTTTTGTGATAGACGATGAAACACACTGCACAATGTTATTTAATTACGAATATTAGGAGGAATCTCAAAATGAAAGAAACAAAATTAATTTGTGAAATCTGCGGTAATGAATATGAGCCGTCAGAGGAGCATGTAGTAAATGGAATGCATATGTGTCAGGACTGTTTTGAATTGGGAACAGTGACATGCCGGCATTGCGGTGAAAGGGTACTGGTGGATGATACAGTAGACGATGACTTATGCGAAGGATGTTATGAAACGTATTACACACGATGCGATGGCTGTGACAGAGTAATAAGTCTTGATGAAGCGTATTATCGTGGTGACGATTATGACAGGGAGTATCCATATTGCCATGACTGTTATCACGAACATGAGGACGATCAGATAATCCATGATTATTACTACAAGCCCGAACCGATTTTTTATGGAACAGGCGGGCGGTATTACGGTGTGGAGCTTGAAATTGATGAAAGCGGGGAATGTGATTGTTGTGCCGAAAAAATATTAGGTGTTGCCAATAATACGAACAATCATATGTATATTAAGCACGATGGTTCTCTTGATGACGGCTTCGAAATGGTGTCACACCCGATGACACTGGATTATCATTTGCATAATATGCCGTGGCAGAAGATTATGCAGAAAGCAATTGAGCTCGAATACCGGAGTCATCAGGCGCGTACATGTGGTTTGCATGTACATATCAGCAGAAAGGGTTTAGGAGACACATATGAGGAGCAGGAAGCCACGATAGCCAAAATCCTGTATTTCTATGAAAAGTTCTGGAATGAAATCCTTAAATTCAGCCGCCGCACAGAAGGACAGGCTAACAGATGGGCAAGACGATATGGCGGAGGCGGTTGAGGACGCGTTCAGATATGACGGACTTGTTCTTGCAAGCGCCACATATGACGGCGGCTTGTTCCCGTGTATGGAGGACTTTTTGGCACACCTTAAGTCAAAGACATACAGAAACAGAACGGTCGCAATTATAGAAAACGGTTCATGGGGCCCAATGGCTGCAAAGCATATCCGCGCGGCACTTGAGGGCTTAAAGAATATGACGGTGCTTGAAAAGGCGGTTACAATCAAATCAACAATGAAGGAAAGCAATATTGCCGAAATGGAAGAAATGGCTAAGGAGCTGCGCGCGGCTCTGGGAAGATAATTGACATGAAAATAACGTCTGCGAAAGCAGACGTTATTTTTGTGCGGTGAATGCCGCGCTATATGTTCAGTGAAATAGCAAGCGACACTGTGAATATATTATTGTTGTCCGAAATATCAATAACGCCGCCGTATTTGCTGACGATTTCCTTTACGGATTCAAGTCCTATTCCTAATCCGCTATGTTTAGAGGAATAAAATACGAAGCCACGCTTTTTTATTTCGCCGGTAAAGGTATTTTTAATCTCAAAAATAATCTGTTCATCATCGGCTTTTCCGCGCAGACTTATTTTTCGTGAGCCAAATTTCTGATGTTCACAGGCTTCTATAGCATTCTCAATAAGATTACCGAACAGAATGCTCAAATCCGTGTCGGAAATAGGTATATCATTTTGTGCGGCAAGTGAAATATTAAATTCAATTCCGTTTTTCTGTGCAATCCCCGAATAATAATTAAAAAGCGCGTCCAAAGTGCTGTTATTGCAGAACACAATCGGCGCTGAAATATCTACATTTTCGAAATAATTGTTTAAGTATTCGTTAAGATTATCATACTGATTGTTTTTCAAAAAGCTACTCATCACGCGGAAATGCTGACGCAAATCATGGCGAAGCTTTCTTGCTTCGTCTATTTTTTCAGTCAGACGAACATAATTTTCCTTATGTATGGCTATCTGCCGTTCCATCTGACGACGCTCCTCGCTGAAAGCAATTCTCGTATGGTATGCGGCTGATATTTCACGCCAATGCTCATAGCCGAGAGTAATAATCATAACACAGCAGCCTATTTCCGGAAACCAGCCGCCGCATATCGGCTCATAAAGCGAATATATCCTGTCAAAAAGAAGCGACATGGCAAAGACGGTTATACCGAACAGCAGCGCATGCGTGTAATACAGCTTTTTTGCAATGGCATATATGCTTGTGAATATAAGATACAGCGCCGTACACCATTTATAAATCTCGGAAATCGTTGAAAAGGCTGTACGCACGGGCATTCCGCAAACAGGCATCAGAATGCCGGACAAAAAAGCCACCGCGCATACGGCTATACCTGTAACCGAGGAAATGCGGCTTATTTTTTTGCCAATACCGCATATTCTGTTTTGCAGAATTATTATCAGGCAGTATACGAGGTAGGCGCAGAAGCGTTCGGATATATAAGATATGTTTCCGTACATGCTGAAATATATATGCAGCAGAGGATAACAGGTATATCCTGCGGCAGCAAGACAAAGAATTGTAAAGATAGCGGTTGTTTTGTGTCTGCCGACAGCGGCAACGTAAAGCGACAGAAGAAACATCAGCGCTGTAAGTATAAAAACACAGCAGTATGCAAAAATCCGTATATCCCTCACAATATTCACCGCATAGGGCGTACCGAAAGCAGGCGGATAAACCATACCGCTGTACATACCTGAATAATCACTCACACAGATTGTCACAGGCGTCAAAGCTGATGCGTTGAATATGACAACGCGCTCCTGAATCTCCGGAGAATAATCATGTATATTGCCCATTTTAAGAAAAAGCTTGTCCCCGATATATAGCTCATAGGCGGAAAAAATTTCCGGAAGCTCAAGGGCGTATGCCGCCTCCTGATCGGGGAGCACAAGGTTAAGACGGTATGTGCCTGTGCCATAGGGCGCAGAGGAATTATTGTGAGTGCTCATTGAGCTGTATTCTCCGATGGAAACGTACTGCTTATACGCGCCTGCAACACCGTCTGCAAAATCCGAGGGAGTAAGAAGCTGATTTTCATAAAATTCCCAATCGCGGATTAAAAAACGCAGCGGTGTTTTCTCCATATCGGTGCCGTCTATGGATAAAATTCCGTTTATAGGCTGTCTGCCCTCATATTTATACTTATTGTTGTGATGATATAAAAGCTGAAAAATCAAAACGGAAAGCAGCGCCGCAATGAAAAATACAGCAGCAAAGGAGCGTATATTCGTTTTATTTTCCATGGCGCAGTTTCCTCCATAAAAGAACTGCTGCGGCAGCTATGACGATAGCTCCGATTATACAGTATATAACCGGAAATCCGCCCTTGTCATTATCCGCATTTTTATCATCGGCTAAGTCATCTGATGTGTATGTACCTGTTTTGTCAATCTCAAGTGAGGCGATGTTATCGGTCAGCACTGTCTGATATTGAGTACCATCATCTGATGTGACAGTCGGCGCAGTATCGTTGCTGATGGGGAATTTTACTACAGTGCCGGGTATCTCATTTATTTCATTTCCTTTTGCGGAGATATTAAGAGTGAAGCGATCCCCTTTTCTGTCAATTGCTACATTTACAATGTCATCCGGTTTGATATTATTTCTGTCAACAAAATCAGGAGCAAGCTCAACAGAAATACCGTCCTTTTCAAAAACAATATTGTTCGGATTTACTTCAAGCATATCCTCTATACGCGCACCTGAAATTTCTGTTGTTGTGCTGTCGGTCATTTCGCTTGGGGCGCTGGTCTCGACAGGGATGCCTACAGAAAACAGAGTATCGCTGTTTTTGGATTCAGCCAAAACGTCTGTGCCGCTTGCAATAACCGAAATCTCTTTTCCGCCGCCGCTGCCAGAGCCTGAGTGCGCTGATGCGTCCAAATGGGAAGAAGCCGATGATGACGGCTTTGTTTCCTCGATGTAGGCAGGTAATTCCTGATGGGCGGTGTCACCGCCGTCACGGTCACCCTGTATAATATTTTCCGATATTTCATCGGCTGTTATGTTTACGAACAGTATATCCGTGAATTCATCATCGTATTTCAGTCTGAAATAATAATTAGTATCGGGTGTTAAAAACGCTGTGGGTATTATAAAGGCGTTATCTATTGCAAAGCCGTATAAATCATCGACTTGCCAATCCTCGTTGTCCGGCGAGTAATACACCTCTATATTATCGCTGTCGTCAATTGCTTTAAGCCATGTGCATACAATTTCTCCGTTTTCTATTGTCACAAAATCAAGATAAATTTTGTCCTCTTTCATTACAAAGAATTTCTGTTCAAGCAATAAATCTTCTTCCTGTTCAGCCTTTATACCGCAGGGAAGCGCAAGGCGTCCTGTTACGGTGTATTCTCCGCATTCGGTAAAGGGAACAATATCCTCCCATACCGCTTTCGCATAGAAGCGGTCGCCGTTTTGGGTATAAAGCGTGTATTGGTTATCCGTATTGATATATTCATCGGGATTGGCATTTAAGGGTATAAGAATGGTTGAAGATGTAATTTCAGACGGCATAAGAACCTCTGTGCCCTCGCCGTTTTCATCGTACATAAGAAGCGGAATTTCAACGACAGGCTCTAAGCCGCCGTCAAATGAAATCCCTTCGGGCGCAATCAGAGTACCGCGCAGCACCTGTCTGCCTGCGGCAGACGTGTCTATTTCGTTTGCATTTTCCCAGTCAACATCACATTCAAGAAAGCTGCGCGGCCCTGTCTGCGCGTATACATATTCCGGCAGCTCAATATCTCCGACAGGCTGACCGGTCGGGAAAAATTGCAGATATATTGAGGATGAGGTAATGATGTCAATAATTTCGACAGATTCGGTTTCCTCGTCATTTTGGTCTGTAGCGGAGCTATCGTCAGTGGTGTCAGAATTTTCAGGCTTGTCTGACGGTGTCGGTTGCTCTGACGGCGACAGTTCGTCTGAATCGACAGGCTTGTCTGACGGTGACGGTTCTGTTGACGATGACGGTTCGTCCGAAGCGACGGGCTTGTCTGACGGTGATGGTTCTGTTGACGGCGACGGTTCGTCTGAATCGACAGGCTTGTCTGACGGTGATGGTTCTGTTGACGGCGACGGTTCGTCCGATGCGTTAGGCTCGTTTGTCGGTTCTGCTGACCCTGACGGTTCTTCCGAAGCACCAGACTCGTCTGACGGATTATCCGCCGAAGTTAAATTTTCGGAATTTTCTTCACCGCAAAAAACAACGCTGTCGGTTTCAGTTACTGCTTCGGAATATAACTCATCCTCCGCCAGCGCGGTAATATTGAAAAGTATAGCCATAGCTGCAATTAAAATAGTTAAAACATATTTTTTCATAATAATCACCTATAACGTTTTCAGTCTGTAGCTCATATAATCTTTTTTTACCATTTGTCCACCGTGATTTCTGATAGATACCATATCACCGTTTGACAGCTGAAAATCATTTCCCGAAATTCCGGTCACATAATCAAAATTCACGATAATGCTGCGGCAGCAGTTTGAAAAACGATTATCATTAAGAAGAATTTCGGCACATTCGGAAAATGTGTTTGCAATTTCAATTATTTTATCCTTTGTATGTACGCGGACAACCTTTTTCATCACGTCTATATATAAGATATCCGCATAGCGTATATCTGCGTCAACGCTGTTTTTACCTTTTGAACGGATTGTAAGCGTACGCGTGTTGTATAAATGGTTATATGTGAGTCTGTCCATTACGGCAAACAATTTCTCCTCCGTAACCGGCTTTATCAGATAACCGCAGGCATTCACCTCATAGCTTTCGGCGGCAAAGCTGTTGCTTGTGGTAATGAACACAATGGGACAGGAGCTGTCCTTTGAACGAATGAGCTTTGCTGTGTCAATACCATTCATATCCTTCATATAAATATCAAGAAATATAAGCTGATATTTTCCTTTATTAAAATCATTTATAAGCTGACTGCCGTCCGAAAAAACGGATATATTGACCTCCGTATTCTTAGCGGCAAAATACTTTTTCAGAAGCAGGCACAGATTTGCGCGGTCACATTCTAAATCGTCAGCGACTGCAATAGTCATACCATCACCACCCAATGAGTTATTTTATACCTATTATATTGTATCACAAAAGAAATATGCTGAAAAGTGCTTTTCGGTATTAAAAACTGCTTTTCGGTCAAAAAGTATTGATTTTTCTATTTTGTTATATTATAATTCTAAAAAATGATTTTTTAAAGGGGATATGTGTTGGTTCATTAAAATCCGCTGCATATGGATTTTAACCGCGCAACGCGTGAAATCGGCGAAACAATTACGGCTTTATTGCAGGCAAAGTGGCTTGCATAAGTAAATATATTTTAAGGGAGGTAAAAAACATGAAATCAAAGATAGTAGCACTGATTCTTTCGATTTTCTTTGGGGAGCTTGGTATAGACAGATTTTATCTTGGATATATCGGTTTGGGAATTCTGAAGCTTATCACATTCGGAGGCTTCGGTATATGGTATTTTATCGATATAATTCTGATAGCAACCGGAAAGCTTAAGCCGAAGGATGGTTCGGAATACGAAAACTAATTTTAAGGTATTTATTAAAGAAAGGAAATGATTATAAATGAAAAAGAAAATTTTGGCAATAGCAATAATTGCGGCAATGTCAGTAACAGCGCTTACTTCCTGCGGCGGCAGCGACACATCATCAAGCAGCAGCACATCATCAAACAGCAGCACATCATCAAACAGCAGCACATCATCAAACACATCAACATCTTCACAGAAAAACACAGCTGTTGATACAGCGGCAGACGAGGGTATTTCAGATGAAACATTTTCAAAGCTTCAGGATTTATATGCTCAGCTTGTAGATGTACATACTACGATTGCAGACGCGTCAAACTCAGGAGCAGTCACATTGAGCGGCGAGGCAATAGACGCTATGAATCAGGCTACAGAGCTTATTGATCAGCTTGGTGAAATCAGTCAGGACGATTTCGAGAGCGAAGATGAGGCTCTGGACGTAATTGATGCTATTCTTTCAATTTACGATGTTCTGGAAGCAGTTGTTGATTCTGCTGAATAATAAATAATCAGTAAAAAAATCGGCGGATAATCTGCCGATTTTTTGCTTTAAAGGAGTGTGCTATGGATAAGAAAAAGGGTTGTCTGGCGGCCGGATTGGGCTGCGGAGGATTTTTATTTTTAGTGGTGTGTCTTCTGGCAATCTTGTTTATATTTTCAGGAGGTGACGGCGCATATAAAACAGCAAATCTGAAAATAGATGGTCTGCGCGATTATTACACACAGCTTAAGGGCGGCGGAGAGGACACAGCCACGGTTATGGTGTACATGATAGGCTCAGATCTGGAAACAGATGGGGGAGCCGCCAGCGCGGACATAGAGGAAATGCTTGAAGCGGGTGCGGATAATATAAATATTGTAATTCAGACGGGCGGCGCGGCTGAATGGGCAGATGAACGTATAGGCGACGGAGTCACACAGCGTCACGCTGTCAGAAACGGACAGATTGAGCTTCTGGAGGAGCTGGGCGAAATGCCGATGTCGGAGGCGTCCTCGCTTACGGACTTTATAAAATGGTCAGCGGAAAAATATCCTGCCGACAGATATGAACTTATATTATGGAATCACGGCGGCGGAACAGTTCTCGGATACGGCTATGACGAACTGTACAGCGAGGACATGATGAGTCTTGCCGATATAGGAAGCGCTCTGCGCGGCAGCAATATCAAATTTGATGCGGTAGGCTTTGACGCATGCCTTATGGGCACTATTGAAACCGCCTATATGCTTGAACCCTACGCGGACTATATGATAGCGTCTGAGGAATATGAGCCGTCAACGGGATGGTACTATAAAAACTGGCTTAAAATGCTTTCGGACAATACATCTGTAACTACGCTTGAATTTGGCAGACAGATAATTGATGACTACATAGACGGCCCTGATTCGAGCTTCTGGGACATGAACACCTTATCAATAACAGACCTGCGTGAAATTCCTTATGTGTACTCAAAGCTGGGAGGGTTTATGACCGCCTCTGAGCAGCTTATAGACAATAACAGATATAATGAAATTTCAAACGCAAGATATAAGGCGACATCCTTTGGTGACGGTGAGTATGAGCAGATAGACATTATGTCGTATCTCAATAATCTTGAGGACTCTGAGAGCAAGCAGGGTCTTAAAGAAGCGCTGCAAAGCGCCGTGAAATACACAAACAATTCAGCCTGTGACGTCTGCGGACTTGCCATGTATTTTCCGTATGACTATCCGCAGGTGTATTCGGAAATTATGGCGCAGAACGAGAGCTTCGGCTACGGTGAGCTGTGCGAGGGATTTTTTGAAAAATTTCTCAATATTCTTGCAGACGGACAGATGTATTTTACGGAGGAAAGGGAAAACGAATATATTGATTATACCCAGTATTCATGGTATAGCTCTGATACGGACTTTGAAACGGAAAGTTATGATGAGCTGGAGGTAATAGATAAGGGAGATTATTTTGCCCTGTCGCTGACCGACGAGGAATGGGAAACGATAAACAATGCGGCTGTGCAGGTGTATCTTGATGACGGCGAGGGGTATATTGATGTAGGTCTTGACAACGTATACGAATTCGATGATGACGGCGACCTGATGGTTGATTTTGACTATTACTGGATAGCCCTTGACGGTCAGAACGTGCCATATTATTTTGAATATGAAACGCCGCAGGACGCTGATGAATGGTATACATACGGATATGTGCCGGCATTGCTCAACGGCAGCGAGCAGATAGAAATTATGCTTTACTGGGACGACAATCATGAGGACGGCTATGTGGCAGGATACAGACCTTATACGGAGGAAAGTGAAATTTCTGTTCCGCAAAAGGGACTGAAACAGTTGAAAAGCGGCGATGTGCTTGAATTTCTGTGCGATTATTACACATATGACGGAGAGTATGACGGAGTATATTCTCTGGGAGATAAACTGACGGTAAACGGCAATATAGAGGTCAGCTATGAGCATATAGGTGATTTTACCACGAATATATTTTATGAACTGACCGATATATACAACAATGTGTTCACTACCGAGATAGTGGAGCTTTATTAAAATATACGGCGAAATACGAGGTAAATAACGTCTGCGAAAGCAGACGTTATTTTTATGTGGTGTTTGTATATAAAACAAGTCCGATTCATAAAAATATAATATGCTTAACTTTTGGGAAGGGGATATTATGATTGTTATGAAGAAGCATATTGCGGCGGCAGTTTTGATTATCATTGCAGTAGCGGTCGTGTTTTACGGAATAAAAAAATATGAAAGCAGTCAGACCTTTGCTGACAGTGATTTAAAAATCATTCTTGACGCGGGACACGGCGACCCGGACGGTGGAGCTGTGGGGGTGAACGGAACGCTTGAAAAGGATATAAACCTTGCTATTGTGCAAAAATTACAGGAGGTACTGGAGGGGAAGGGCGCAGAGGTAATACTGACACGCGAGGGCGACAGCGGTTTGCAGGAGGAGTCGGCGGATACTATACATAAAATGAAGGTATCGGATATGAATAAGCGCCTTAACATAATACAAGACAGCGGCGCGGATCTGTTTATAAGTATTCATATGAATTCCTTTACTGATTCCAAGGTTCATGGTCTGCATATTTTTTATGATAAATCGCACCCGGATATAGAGGAAACAGCAAAGAAAATACAGGAAAATATAGGGGAGGTTACGGGAGCCGAAACGCATACGGTAAAAACGGCGGACGAAAGCCTTTTCCTTATGAAAAATCCGCCTATTCCGGCAATTCTGGTGGAATGTGGATTTCTGTCAAATCCGGAGGGGGAAAAAAAGCTGAACGACGCAGAATATCAGGCGAAAATAGCCTGGGCGATAGCTTCAGCGTTAGAAAATTATACAAATTGATGTAAAAAAACGGATAAAATCTGCCAAAATTTTGTTGATGTTTGGTTACATTGATGTGATACAATTGATAGGTGACAAATAAAAAGGAAAATGAGCTCCAAATATGATATAATGTTAAAAACCACAAAAACATTAGTCAAAGGAGTCATTTTCCATGAATAACATTATAACATCAGAAGCAAAGTTTCGTCAACGTGTAATTAAATATTCGTATAAAAATGGAGTAACAAAAGCAAGCATACGCTTTCATAGGAGCAGGTAGGCAATATATGAATGGCGAGCTAAATATGACGGCAAGAGTTGGAAAAGCCTTGTCGATAAAAGCCACAGACCACATCATCATCCAAATGAACATACAGCAGAAGAAAAAGAAATGATATTAAAGCGTTATCCATATTACAAAGATGATATGATAATGCTATGGGATTCCCTTAGAAAAGACGGATATACACGTAGTTATGCAAGTTTGGTAAGAGTTGTGAACAAGTGGATAAAGCCCGAAATAAAGAAGAAGCTACATTAGTCAAAGGTGCGAGAAAACCGTTTGATGAAGGGCGTCCGAGCGGTTCTGATGAAAATCACACTGATATGGATCACACTGTTTCGGCTGCTGAAATTATTCGAGACCCGGCTGCTAATGCACATATGACCAAGGAAGAACAGATTGCATTCGCAAATAGTAATGCAAATCTTAATGAAATGGATTCAAGCCTCAACCGCTCTAAGGGTGATAAGTCAATGACAGAGTGGCTTGATAATCCTAATGCCAATGGACAGAAACCGGATGAAATATTCGATATTAGTGCAGAAGATGATGCAAAAATGCGTCAAAAAGATGCGGAAGCGCGTGAAGAATACGAAAAGCAGAAAAAAGAGGCTGAACGGAAGTCTATTGAGGCGGGTAAAAAATCTCGAAAAAAAGAAGCGTTCCGTATTGGTGGAAAAGCTTTACGTGCCGTTCTTATGCAATTATTGGCTGAATTGGTTAGAGAAATTATTGCAAAGTTGGTTAAGTGGTTTAAGTCTGCTAAAAAAGCATTGGATACTTTGTTGAATAGTCTTAAAGAAGCAATTCACTCATTTATTGGTAAAATGAAAACTCATCTGATTAATGCGGGTAACACGGTATTTACTACCGTAGCCACAGCCGTTATTGGACCTATTTTCGGTACAATTAAAAAGGTCTGGATGATGTTGAAACAAGGGTGGAGTTCACTTAGGCAGACCATTTCAGAATGATATTTACCTTATCAGCGTACATATCGCCGGCACAACTCATATCGACAATATTGACAGACTTGAACCGGAGCTGACTATCGGTAAGCGGTTGAAATTCTTTCGTGAGCCTGATAATGAGTATGATGAACGCGCTATTGTGATTAAAAACGAAAACGGCGACAAGCTCGGTTATATACCGCGCGACAAAAACGAAATTCTTTCCCGCCTTATGGACGCAGGCAAGCTGCTATACGGTGAGGTGTACGATAAAGAACTGGTCGGTAGCTGGTGGAGGATAATGATTAGGGTATTTTTGGATGATTAAAAGAACATGAAATTACAGAATGACAAATACGAAATAGAGATTAAAATAGATGAGGATTTCCATGCCGAAAATGATGGTCAGTGCGATTATGATTATGTGTTTGGTTTGGAGAAAGTGAATGAATTTTATGATGCGGATTTAGACAGTACTTTATCTGTAAATGTAAAAGCAGGAGATAAAGCCGTCAAAATCGCTTTAACTGGCGAGAACTACTCGTTTGATAGAAATTGCGCTGTGCTTGAAGATGATGTTTTAACTGTCCTGCAAAATACGACTATTACACAAATAGGTTTAAGAGGTTTCAAGCGAATTCTGCACAAGAATATAAATGAATGCTTTTTTGGCTTTGAACTTTATAAAGTAAAGGATTTCTACATTTTATACGGAGAAACAGAGATTATAAGGCTTGATAAAAATTTTAATTGTGTATGGACTTTTAGCGGTATCGATATTTTTACAACACTGGATAATACTTCGGCATTTGTGATCGATGATGACAGAATAAAATTAAGGGATTTTCAGAATAACTATTATGAAATTAGTTTTGATGGTAAACTGATAAAAAAGAATTGTTAGAACATCGAGAGAGTAAATTCGGTGTATATCTCTTATAGACTTGGGTCTTATTGAGATAGAATAAAGCAAAATTTACTATTGTAATACAAATTGTAATACGTGGGTTGAAGGCGGTGGCACAAATGCAGACCTCATGCGGTTTTCCGGCGCTTAGAGCAGCGGTCTCCAAAACCGCGTGCCGTGAGTTCAAGTCTTACTACCCCTGC
>CAJKEB010000044.1 GCA_905198865.1 uncultured Eubacteriales bacterium | reverse complement strand
TAAAATGGTAAAATATTTACGCGATATACATCAATATATTTGATAAAAGTTTTTAAAAACTGCTTGACATGGAATTAACGGTAACTTATAATAAATATAATAATATGTAAATATATTGTCTATTATTCGGCTTTATTTAGATTGAATTTTGATAAATCAGACTTTTTGAATACTAACAGAAATGGAGAATTTGTATATGAATGAAGAAAAAAAGAAGGCGCTTGACCTTGCTCTGTCCAAAATTGAAAAGGACTTCGGCACAGGCGCGGTTATGCGTTTGGGTGACAAGCCTGAAACACATGTAGAGGCTATTCCGACCGGTGCGATTTCGCTTGATATTGCGCTCGGAATAGGCGGCTTGCCGAGAGGCAGAATTATTGAGATATACGGACCTGAATCGTCAGGTAAGACGACTGTCGCACTGCATGTTGTGGCTCAGGTTCAGAAGCGCGGCGGCGAGGCTGCGTTTATCGACGCAGAGCATGCGCTCGACCCGGTTTATGCTGAGGCGCTCGGCGTAAATGTTGACGAGCTCATTGTGTCACAGCCGGACACCGGTGAGCAGGCTCTTGAAATAACCGAGCAGCTTGTCAGAAGCGGCGCTGTTGACGTTATTGTTGTTGACTCTGTTGCGGCTCTTGTTCCAAGAGCGGAAATCGAGGGTCTGATGGGCGACAGTCATGTGGGTTTGCAGGCGCGTCTTATGTCACAGGCGCTCAGAAAGCTCGCAGGTATAATTTCAAAATCAAATACAACGGCTATCTTTATCAACCAGCTCCGCGAAAAGGTCGGCGTAATGTTCGGCAATCCCGAAACCACAACCGGCGGACGCGCGCTCAAGTTTTACGCGTCTGTTCGTCTTGATGTCAGACGTGTTGAAGGTCTGAAATCGGACGGTGACGTTGTCGGTAACAGAACAAAAATTAAGGTGGTAAAGAATAAGGTTGCGCCGCCGTTTAAGGAAGCCGAATTTGACATTATGTACGGTGAGGGAATTTCACGCGAGGGCGATGTGCTTGACGCTGCTGTAAAACTTGAGATTGTAAAAAAGAGCGGTTCATGGTTCAGCTATGATGGCGAAAGGCTCGGTCAGGGACGTGAAACGGTCAAAAAGATACTTAGGGATACTCCGGAGCTTATGGAGGAAATTGAGAACAAAGTCCGTGAAGCGGAGGGACTGCCCTTGATCGGCGAGGAAAACGAGAATATGTTTGACGATACACCGGTGGCAGGACTTGAAAAGCCTAAAAAGAAAAAGTAATACATAAATAAAGAAAGATAATATATTGACCCAGTTTGGAATGACTTTATTTTAAAATTTAAGAATAGGTCAGTGAGGATTATGGATGAATTTTTAAGGGGCAAAAAGCTGGCGATGAGATTTCTCGCGGCAAGAATGTATACATCAAGAGAGATTTTCGACCGGCTCCGCAGAAAGGGTTATTCGGCCGAAACCGCAGAGGAGATAGTAACGGAGCTTATTGAAGAAGGTCTGCTTGATGACAAGCGTTTTGCGGAGTTTTACATATCTGACAATGTGAGTATAGGATATAAGGGGATATACCGGATTAAGCAGGAGCTTTTACGCAAGGGTGTGCCGGGAAGCGTTATTGACAGAGCAGTTGCAAATGCTGAGATTGACTGCGAAGAGGCGCTGAGAGAATTTGTCAGGCAGAAGTTGTCTGTTACGGATATTGAGACGCGTAAGGATTATGAACGTTTCCGTACAATGCTTGCCCGCCGGGGTTATTCACTCAGCGAGATAAACGAAGTATTGTCGGAATATGATTTTGACTTGAATTAAAAGAGGAAGATTATATTGGAAAATAAAGTTATAAAAGTCGCTGTCGCATCTCTCGGATGCTCGAAGAACTTAATCGACAGCGAGCAGATGATGGCAAACCTCAGAAACAATGGATTTGAGCTCTGGGAAAACGAAGAGGATGCCGATGTAATTATTGTAAACACGTGTACGTTTATTGAGGACGCAAGAGTTGAGTCGATTCACTGTATTCTGGAAATGGCTCAGTACAAAAAGTCCGGCAAGGCGAAGCTGCTTGTTGTTACGGGCTGTATGGCGCAGAGGTATAAGGAACAGATACTGAGCGAAATACCTGAGGTTGACCTTGTCCTCGGAACAAATGATTACAACAAAATCGCAGCGAAGATAAACGAGCTTCTGGGTTCGGCAGAGGATACCGATAATCCGGACGAACCTGCGGTTATGAAAAATGAGAATGTGTACTGCTCGGATACCCCGCTGCTTCTTGAATATGACAGGGTGCGTACAACGCCGAAGTATACGGCATATTTAAAGATTGCAGAAGGCTGTGATAATCGTTGTACATACTGCGTTATTCCTTCGATAAGAGGGCGTTACAGAAGCCGTAAAATCGAAGATATTATCAGTGAAGCGGAAAAGATGGCGCAGGACGGCGTTAAGGAGATTATCGTAATCGCGCAGGATACTACGAGATACGGCATTGATTTGTACGGCGAGTACCGCCTGCCGCAGCTTTTGAGCGAGCTGTGCCGGATAGACGGTATTTCATGGGTTCGGGTTCACTATTGCTATCCCGAGCTTGTGACAGATGAGCTGATTGATGTCTTTGCGCGTGAGGACAAGCTTTGCAAGTATTTTGATATTCCCATTCAGCACTGCAACGACAGAATTCTGAAGCTCATGGGCAGACGCACAAACAAAGAGCAGATTGTAACGCTTATTAATAAGCTCAGAGAACGTATACCGAACGTTGTTATTCGTACGTCGCTGATTGTAGGCTTCCCGGGTGAGACGGAGGAAGAATTTGACGAGCTGTGCGATTTTGTCTCGGAGATGCGCTTTGACCGCATGGGTGCGTTTACGTATTCGAGGGAGGAGGACACTCCCGCATACAGTATGAAAAACCAGGTTGATGAAGAAGAAAAACGCCGCAGACAAGAGGTTATCATGGTAACTCAGGCCGAGGTCGATGATGAGAATACTGCCGCAAAAATCGGAACAACGGCGGAAGTGCTTGTCGAGGGCAGAGATGAAATAATTAAGAGCTACTTCGGCAGAACGTATGCGGATTCAATCGAGATTGACGGCAAGGTGTTCTTTAAGTCGGACAGGAAGCTCAGTGAGGGCGACTTTGTAAATGTTAAGATAGAGCAGGCAATGGACATGGATTTGTTCGGAACAGAGGATTAGGAGGATAACTTATGAATTTACCAAATAAACTTACTTTAATCAGAGTTTTGCTTATACCGGTATTTATGATTCTGTTTTTAAGCTGCGGAACTCCCGGTTTGGTTTTATCCTTGATTGTGTTCTGCTTAGCTGCCGTCACTGATTTCTTTGACGGTCAGATTGCGAGACGCACGGGCAGCGTGACCACTTTTGGTAAGCTTATGGATCCAATGGCCGATAAGCTGCTGGTGTTTGCCGCACTGATCTGCTTCATGCAGGCGGGAGTGCCGTATATAAATTCGTGGGTATTGATTATTATCATCGCCCGTGAGCTGATTGTTACCGGAATTCGTATGCTTGCCCTTGAACACGGCGAGGTTATTCCGGCAAGCATCTGGGGCAAGCTTAAAACCGTTTCTCAGTTCGCCTTAATAATCGTTGCGATTATAAATCAAATCGTAATGTCCGGACGTGATCCTATGTCGGGCGGCTTCGGAAACTTCCTCGTTATGTTGCTTGTGATTATTGCCGTAATATTGACGGTTATTTCCGGAGTTGACTATATCTATAAGAGCAGAGACTTGATAACGTTTAAGTAACTTTTTTGTTACATAAGCGTTACAGCTATTGATATTTTGTAATTTTTATATTAATGTGTTACCGGAGATATTCTATAGTAGGTATTGTAAGTTTTCGGACTGTTTGAAAATGTATTAAGGATGAGTGTATGAATATAATTATTGACGCAATGGGCGGTGACAACGCTCCGGAAGAAATTGTCAAGGGTTGTATAATGGCTGCGGCAGATTTTGATGAGACAATTACGCTTGTCGGCAAAGAGGATATTATATCCGCATTGCTTAAAAAGCATAATTATGCCGGAGAGAAGATTAAAATTGTGAACGCGACTGAAATTATCAGCGGCGATGATGAACCGACAATGGCTATCAGACAGAAGAAGGATTCCTCGCTGAGGGTGGGACTTAATATGCTCCACCGCGGTGAAGGCGATGTCCTTGTAAGTGCCGGAAATACCGGTGCGCTGATTTCGGGCGCAACGCTTATTGTGAAGCGTATTAAGGGTGTCAGACGTGTGGCGCTTGCACCGATGATGCCGGCTGACAACGGGTGCTTCCTGCTGGTTGACGGCGGAGCTAACGCTGAGTGTACACCGGCATTTTTAAAGCAGTTCGCTATTATGGGTTCCATATATATGGAAAAAATAATGAAGATTTCAAGTCCTAAGATAGGTCTTGTCAATATCGGCTCTGAGGAAGAAAAGGGAACTCCGGTTGTTAATGAAACACACAAGCTGCTCAAAGAGATACCTATAAATTATGTTGGTTACATAGAGGGCAGAGAAATACCTCAGGGCGAGGTTGACGTTGTTGTATGCGATGGCTTTACCGGCAATGTAATACTTAAGTTCATGGAAGGCATGGGCATTGTTATAAAGTCATATTTGAAAAAGCTGTTCTTTAAAAATATAGTATCAAAGCTGGCGGCACTGCTCGTTAAGTCCGGTATAAAAGAGCTGGGCAAGACCATGGATTACACTGAATACGGCGGCGCTCCTATATTGGGCTCAAGCAAGCCTGTTATAAAGGCGCATGGAAGTTCAAACGCAAAGGCGTTTTATCATGCGATACGCCAGGCGATTGATATGGTTAACAATAATTTGGTTGAAACGATTGCTGATAATATCAGCAAGTATGAATAACAGTGTGCTGTACAGGCTCGCAGTATGGCACTGAATGAAGTATCTGAATAATATTTGTGAGCGGAAAGGCAAGAAGAATATGAGCAGAAAATATGCTAAGGTTGTTGGAGTGGGTAAATACCTGCCCGAAAAAGTATTAGATAATGCTTATTTTGAACAAATCGTTGATACGAGCGATGAGTGGATTACAAAGCGCGTCGGCGTCAAAGAACGCAGAATGAGCGATGAGAATACGTTTACATCTGATCTGGGCGCAAAAGCTGCTGAAAATGCGCTGAGGGATGCCGGTATGTCGGCAGACGAGCTTGATTTGATAATTGTTTCCAGCGTGTCGCCTGAGATGTACACGCCGTCCTGCGCCTGCTCTATACAAAAGTATCTCGGCGCAAAGAAGGCTGCGGCATTTGACGTGAACGCCGCATGCTCGGGCTTTATCTATGCTGCTACTATTGCGTCCAAGTTTATCGAGAGCGGAACATATGAGAATATTCTTGTTGTCGGCGCTGATACGCTCACAAAGATTACTGAGTATCAGGACAGAGCCACATGCGTTTTGTTCGGCGACGGAGCCGGCGCCGCAGTTCTTAAGGCAACCGAGGAGAGAACAGGCATACTCGGAAGCGTACTCGGTGCTGACGGCGACAGCGGAGACGTGCTGACAATTTGCGGACTTAAGGCGAGTGATGAGGACAAGGAAAGACGTCCGTTCGGCAATTATAGCACTATATGGATGGACGGTCAGGCTGTGTTTAAGTTCGCTGTCAAGACTATGGACAGCGCAACGCGTCAGGTTACGGAGGAAGCAGGCTTTACTCTGGATGACTTAAAGCTTGTAATACCGCATCAGGCGAATTACAGAATTATCGAGGGCGCAAGAAAGCGTCTTAAGATGAGTGAGGACAGAGTTTACGGCGATGTTGTTGAAAGATACGGAAATATGTCCGCAGCGTGCGTTCCGATTGCCTTGTGTGAGGCTATTGAGGAAGGCAGGATTAAAGAAGGCGACAAGGTTGTTATTGTCGGCTTCGGCGGCGGCCTAACCTGGGGCAGTGTTCTCATTCAGTTTTGATATTGTATAATTGTATAATTGTATTGTATAAGATGATAGAGGAGAATAGTTATGAACAGAATTTGTGAGTTACTTGGGATTGAGTATCCGATAATCCAGGGAGGTATGGCATGGGTTGCTACTGCTGAGCTTGCCGCTGCGGTTTCAAATGCAGGCGGACTTGGTCTTATTGCGGCGGGCGGCGCTCCGGCTGATGTTGTCAGAGAGCAGATTCGCAAGGCAAGAACTTTAACGGATAAGCCGTTCGGAGTTAACGTTATGCTGATGACCCCGTTTGCCGATGAGGTTATGCAGGTGGTTGTTGAAGAAAAACCGGCTGTTGTTGCCACGGGAGCAGGTAACCCCGGCAAGTATATTGAGGCTTTGAAAAACGCCGGTATAAAGATTTTGCCGGTTGTTGCAAGCGTTGCAATGGCTAAGCGTATGGAAAAGGCAGGCGCTGACGCTGTTATTGCCGAGGGTACGGAGGCAGGCGGTCATATAGGCGAGCTTACGACAATGGTTCTTACACCGCAGGTGGTTGACGCTGTTTCAATTCCGGTTGTATCTGCGGGCGGTTATGCCGACAGCAGAGGTACAAGAGCCGCGTTTGCACTGGGGGCTGACGGTATTCAGGTCGGAACACGCTTCTTGTGTTCAACAGAATGTCTTGCACATGAGAATTATAAGAATGCCGTTTTAAAGGCTAAAGACAGAGATGCCGTTGTAACCGGCCGTTCGACAGGCGCACCGGTCAGAGCGCTTAAAAATAAGCTTACAAAGGAATACCAGAGACTTGAAAAAGCCGGTGCTTCATTTGATGAAATAGAAGCTCTCGGCGTCGGCGGGCTCAGACGCGCGTTCCAGGACGGCGATGTGGAAATGGGTTCGCTCATGGCAGGTCAGAGCGCAGCTATGGTGAATAAAATTGAGCCGTGCGCAGATATTATTAAAGACTTTTTTGACGGAGTAGAATTTTAATAAAGGAGAATAGATTTCAATGAAAACAGCGTTTTTGTTTGCAGGTCAGGGCGCTCAGGCCATTGGCATGGGCAAGGAGCTTTGCGAGAACTTTAAGGTTGCCGACGATACGTTCAATCAGGCGAGCGAGGCTCTTGGATTTGATGTGAAAGAGCTTATCTGGAACGGAGATAAGGAAACTCTCATGATTACTGAGAACACCCAGCCGGCAATCCTCACAATGTCAACAGCGGCGCTCAGAGTTGCTCAGGAGCTTGGTATCAAGGCAGATGTTGTTGCAGGACTAAGCCTCGGCGAGTACACCGCTCATGTTGCCTCCGGCAGTCTCAAGTATGAGGACGCGGTAAAGCTGGTTAAAAAGAGAGGCAAGTATATGCAGGAGGAAGTACCGCTCGGAGTAGGTGCAATGGCGGCGATTATAGCGCTTGACGAGCCGACGGTTCGTGAGATTTGCGCTCAGGCTTCCGAAAAGGGAATCTGCGAGCCGGCAAACTTCAACTGTCCGGGTCAGATTACTGTTGCAGGCGAGGTCAAGGCGGTTGAATATGCCTGTGAAATTGCCAAGGAAAAGGGCGCAAAGCGCGCAATGCTTATGCCTGTTTCCGCACCGTTCCATTGCAGTATGCTTAAAGGAGCCGGTGAGAAGCTCGCGAAAGAGCTTGAAAATGTTGAAGTTTATGATATGCAGATACCGCTTATCACAAACGTAACAGGTGATTATGTGGCGCGAAAAGATGATATAAAGGATTTGCTTATCCGTCAGGTTTCGTCATCGGTTTTGTTTGAGGCTTCGCTTAAGAAAATGATTGACGACGGCGTTGATACTTTCATCGAGCTGGGACCCGGAAAGGCACTCAGCGGTTTTGTCAAGAGAATTGACAAGACAAAGACAATTCTCAATATCGAGGATATGGCTTCGCTTGAAAAGACTAAGGCCGCTCTCGGAATTTAGTTATATATTAATATTTTAGGGAGGAATAATAATGGAATTTAAAGATAAGTGCGTAATAGTTACAGGAAGCGCCAGAGGAATAGGACGTGAAATTGCTCTCAAGTTCGGTTCTGAGGGTGCAAACGTTGTGGTTTTTGATATAAATATCGACGGTCAGGATGAGGTTGCTCAGAGCGTCTGCGATGAGATTAAAAACCTCGGCGGTGATGCAAAGTACATACTCGGCGATGTTTCAAAGCCGGAGGATACTGATGCTCTTATTGATTTCGCAAAGAAGGAATTCGGCAGCGTTGATGTAATTGTAAACAACGCGGGAATTACCCGTGACAATTTGATTATGCGTATGAGCGAGGCTGATTGGGACGCTGTTTTAACCGTAAATCTCAAGGGTGCGTTTAACGTAATCAAGTCGGCAACACGCACACTCATGAAGCAGAAGAGTGGAAATATTATTAACATGGCTTCTGTTTCGGGTGTTACGGGCAATGCAGGTCAGGCAAACTATGCGGCTTCAAAGGCAGGTCTTGTAGGTCTTACTAAGTCGGTTGCCAAGGAGCTTGCGTCAAGAAATATCCGCTGCAATGCGATTGCGCCCGGATTTATTCAGACACCCATGACCGACAAGCTCAGCGAGGATATTCAGCAGTCTTACAAGTCGTCTATTCCGCTGAAGAAATTTGGTCAAGTTGACGATATTGCCAACCTTGCAGTGTTCTTAGGCAGCGAAAAGGCAAAATATATCACAGGTCAGGTAATAAATGTTGACGGCGGCCTCGTTATGTGATAAACTTAATTAAATTTATGTAAAGAATAAAATTAACATACAAAAATTTATATTAATTTTGGAGGAAACAGAAATGGATATTTTTGAAAAGGTAAAGGAAATCACAGTTGATCAGCTTGGCGCTGACGAAGATGCAGTTACACTTGAAGCGTCGTTCATCGACGACCTTGAAGCTGATTCACTCGACATCGTTGAGCTTATGATGGCTCTTGAAGAAGAATTCGACATCGAAATCCCGGATGAGGACGCTGAGAAGATTTCTACTGTCAGCGACGCTGTTGAATATATCAAAGCAAATCAGGACTAATATAATTTTATAGCCCTCTCAGCCGCCCGCGGGCGGATACTTTCCGCCCCTGCGGTTATATCAAACGCTTTGGTCGTGCATACGCAATCAAAGATTGCTGTCACAGCCAATGGGTATTACTGCACCAAAGTGTGAGTGAGAGGGCTTATAAATCATACAGAAGCTTGCTTTTTCGCGAAAGCAAGCCTCTATATGATTTGAATATAAAGATATTTCATACAGATATTTTAAAAGCGTATATTTTTTAGGAGGAAATAATATGAATAGAGTAGTAATTACAGGTGTCGGCGGAGTGACGCCTGTAGGAACAGGCAAGGCCGAGATCTGGAACAGTATAAAGAATGGTGTTTCCGGCATCGGTACCATTACAAAATTTGATCCGACAGACTTTGCTTGCCACGTTGGCGCTGAGGTCAAGGACTTTGACGTGACAAAGTATATCGAAAAGAAAGAAGCAAAGCGTATGGACTTGTTTGTTCAGTATGCTATTGCAGGAACAAAGCTTGCGGTTGAGGACGCAGGACTTGATATGTCGGCTGAGGATCCGACCCGTGTCGGTGTTATGATTGGTTCAGGTATCGGCGGTATCAGCACTCTTTGCGAACAGCACAAGAGAATGCTCGACAAGGGTCCGGGCAAGGTTTCTCCTTTCATGATTCCGATGATGATTTCAAACATGGCTGTCGGTCAGGTTGCGATTGCCTTCAACTGCAAAGGCGTTAACCTTACAACCGTTTCTGCTTGCGCTTCAGGTACAGACGCTATCGGTCAGGCTCTTCTCGCAATCCGCAGAGGCGATGCGGATATGATATTTGCCGGCGGTACTGAGGCGACCATCAATGAGCTTGCTCTTGCCGGTTTCTCCTCGATGAAGGCTTTGACAACAAGAAATGACACACCTGAGAAGGCTTGTTCTCCGTTTGACGCTAAGCGTGACGGATTTATCATGGGTGAGGGCAGCGGTATACTGGTGCTTGAAAGCCTTGACCATGCAAAGGCAAGAGGTGCGAATATCATTGCTGAGCTGGTTGGCTATGGCTCAACAAACGACGCATATCATATGACAGCTCCGGCGCCGGACGGCGAAGGCGGCGCAAGATGTATGGCTGCTGCCGTTGCGGACGCAGGTATTAAGCCTGAGGACGTTGATTATATCAACGCACACGGAACTTCAACACCGTATAATGACAAGTATGAGACCGCCGCAATCAAAACTGTATTTGGCGACCATGCGTACAAGCTGGCAGTCAGCTCAACCAAGTCAATGACCGGTCATATGCTCGGCGCAGCGGGCGGTGTAGAGGGTATTATTACAGCTCTGGCGGTTAATGAAGGATTTTTGCCGCCGACAATTAACCTTGAAACACCTGATCCGGATTGCGATCTGGATTATGTTCCGAACGAGGGTAGAGCTGCTGACATAGAGTATGCCGTTTCAAACTCACTCGGATTTGGCGGACACAATGCTTCGATTGTACTTAAAAAATACACTGACTGATTAATCTTTTGAGTTAATATTTTGAGGCTCCCCTGAGTGGGGAGCCTTATTAAAAGCATAGAGAGAAGATATAAGCTATGAAGTATAATTATACATTTAAAGATAAAGAATTGTTTAAGCTGGCGGTTACACACATTTCACTTGCGAACATTAATCACACTGAGAGCAACCAGAGACTTGAATTCCTGGGCGACAGCGTACTGTCGTTTGTTGTTTCAAACTACATTTATAATGAATATAAAAATGTTGATGAGGGCGTACTGACTGAGCTTCGGGCAAATGCGGTATGTGAAAAGACACTGGCAATCGCCGCACGCAAGCTGGAGCTTGGTAATGATATTCGTTTCGGCAAGTCTGAGCGCATGTCAGGCGGCAAGGATAAGGACTCGGTTCTTGCGGACGCCTATGAGGCAGTGCTTGCCGCTATTTTCTTAGACGGCGGAATAGACTGCGCAAGGGAATTTGTGATGAACACAATCGGTGACTTGATTGGCAGCACATCATATGTGGAGCTTGAAAACTATAAGTCGGAGATACAGAGCTTCTACCAGAAGCGCGACAGAAACCGCGATGTTGTCAAGTACCGTCTTGTTTCAAAAACGGGACCCGACCATGACCCGACTTTTAATGTCGAGGCTGTATATCAGGACATAGTCATAGGCACGGGAAGCGGTAAAAACCGCAAGTCTGCTGAACAGGAGGCGGCAAAGCAGGCGCTGAAAACAGTAAGACACAAGTGATGAATAATAGAGCAGACAGCATAAACCGAAACAGTAATAATACAAACGAAACGATTAAATCAGCTGAGTTGGGTGCGGTTGTCGGATGCAACGATTTGTCGGCAGTAAAATCTGTTGACTCTGCTAACTATGCGGCAGTCAACTCAAATTCAGGCCATGGAATAATGGCAGAGGAAGCGCTCAATCTGATTGACAGATTTACCGGCAAAGCCGCAGAGATTGTCGGAAGGTCGAACGAGAAAGACGGTGCGGACAGGCTGGTTGACGGTGTTCAGCTCCAGACAAAGTTTTACAGTTCCGGCAAGGGCTGTGTTGACGCATGCTTTGCGGATAGTTCAGAGGGCGGAATGTATCGGTACGTTAATCCCGATGGTTCTCCGATGCCGGTTGAGGTTCCAAAGGACATGTATGGTGAGGCAGTTGAGCGTTTTGCAAAGAAGATTACGGACGGAAAGGTTCCGGGCGTTAACGATGCAGGTGAGGCTGATAAATTTGTCAAGGCGAGCTGTCTTACTTATGATGACGCAAAAAATCTTTGCCGTCCTATGACATCTCAGTCGCTGCTGTATGACGCGGCGACGGGAATAGTGCATTGTTCCTTTGCTTTTGGAATTAGTGCGGCTGTAGTGTTTATAATCACGATGCGTAAATCCGGGAGTGTAAAACGCTCTGCGCTGGCAGCGGTTAAGACCGGTATAAAAGTGTTCGGGCTTGCGTACGTTTGTCATATTCTGTCTTCGCAGTTTGCAAGAACGGAATTCTTTGCTTCCATGTGGGATATTGCTTCGTCGGTAGAAAGTGAAGGAAGCGCTGCAAACGTAATTATGGAGATTAACAACGGCCTGAGTCTGGCGTCCGGCGGAACCATGTATTCGGCTGCTACTTGCGTAAGACGTTTTTCCAAGGCGCTCAGGGTCGGGTTTGTTATCAACCTGCTTACTGTGATTGTGTTTCTGGTTCCGGATATAGTCCGTGTGTGCTTCGGGCGAATATCCCTCGGTGAGTTCTGTCGCAGAGTATTGATTATTATATGCGGAAGAATTTGTGCAGCGATTGCAGCAGCCTGTATTTCGGTTTTGCTGTCAAGCCTGATGGTGCTGCCGTGGGTGTTCAGTATGATATTATGCCTTGCCGCTGCCTGCATAGGCGGCATATACGGCAGGACTGTGGGCGAAAAGCTGTGGATGAAAATCAGGATTAAGTATAAATCAAAGAGTAAGGGGATAACGGTATGATTTCAAAGTGCGAAGAATGTGTGAATTACGAATATGACGAGGACTATGAGTGTTATGTATGTCTCGCAAATCTTGACGAGGACGATATGGCGCGTCTTATGTCGGGCGATTTTAAGGAATGTCCGTTTTATCGCCCCGGCGATGAGTATACTATAGTGAGAAAGCAAAATTGATTGAGTTTTATTTCGGAGGTTAATTAATATGTCAGATAAATTGGCAAAGGCCATTACAAAAGACGGATATTTAAGAATATATGCGGTTGACGCAACTGAAACAGTAAACGCAGCTCAAAGATATCATTCACTGTCCCCGGTTTGCAGCGCCGCTCTCGGCAGACTGCTTGCGGCAGGGCTTATGATGGGCGGAATGCTCAAGGGCGACGACCCGACCTTGACGCTTCAGATTAAGGGTGACGGACCTATCGGAATGTTAGTCGCTGTTTCCGACTCAAAGGGAAACGTTAAGGGCTATTGCGCCAATCCGCAGGCGGATGTACCGCTTAAGCCAAACGGAAAGCTCGATGTAGGTGCTGCGGTCGGAAGCGGTATGCTCGGCGTGGTCAAGGACCTTAAGCTGCGCGAGCCGTATATCGGACAGGTTCCGCTTCAGACCGGCGAAATAGGCGATGATATTGCGTTTTATTATATGCAGTCTGAGCAGACACCGAGCGTGGTAGCTCTCGGCGTTCTGGTTGACAGGGATTATTCAATAAAGTGCGCCGGCGGTTATATCATTCAGGTTATGCCTGAGTGCGATGAGGCAACACTCTCTAAGCTTGAAAATTCAATTCAGAATATAATGCCTGTGACCGAGATGCTAAGCAGCGGTATGACGGTTGACGATATGATTAATTATGTTATGCTCGGCTTTGATACTGAAATCTTAGAGAAATCAGATGTCAGATACAGCTGCGACTGCTCTTATGAAAGAATGGAGCGTGCGGTTGTCTCGCTCGGAAGGGAACAGATAAAGGAAATTATCGAAGATACCGGTGAAGCTGAAATATGCTGCCACTTCTGCGACCGCAAGTATACGTTTGACACCAATAAGCTGGTTGAGCTGCTGAAATCCGCAAAATAATATACTCCATCAAAGTCGATAGAGTTTGAACAAAATAAATAAATATAATTGACAACTTTTTTTGATTGTGGTATAATTTATCTATAAAAGTATGTAAGATGATTACATATATTTACAAAATTATAATAAAATATAGGAGGTTTTTGAAATGGGCGTTTCAGAGATGTTTTCTTTGAAGGACAAAGTTGCTCTTGTGACCGGTGCATCCTACGGAATCGGCTACAGTATCGCAAGTGCCTTTGCTTCAGCAGGTGCAAAAATTGTATTCTGTGATATTAAGCAGGAGTTAGTTGACAAGGGTCTGGCTTCATATGAAGCTGACGGTATCGACGCAAAGGGCTATGTTTGTGATGTTACAGACGAGGCTGCTGTTCAGGAAATGGTTAAGAAGATTGAAGAGGAAGTCGGAGTTATCGATATTCTCGTTAACAATGCGGGTATTATCAAGCGTATTCCGATGTGCGATATGACTGCTGAGCAGTTCAGACAGGTTATTGATGTTGACCTTAACGCTCCGTTTATCGTATCTAAAGCTGTTATTCCTTCAATGATTAAGAAGGGTCACGGTAAGATTATAAACATCTGCTCAATGATGAGTGAGCTTGGCCGTGAGACTGTATCAGCTTATGCTGCCGCTAAGGGCGGACTTAAGATGCTCACAAGAAACATCTGTTCAGAGTTTGGTCAGTATAACATCCAGTGTAACGGCATCGGACCCGGTTACATTGCTACACCTCAGACAGCTCCGCTTCGCGAGAAGCAGCCTGACGGTTCACGTCATCCGTTTGACCAGTTCATCTGCGGAAGAACACCTGCCGGCAGATGGCTCAATCCTGACGAGCTTGGCGGCCCTGCTGTATTCCTTGCATCAGACGCGTCAAATGCTGTAAACGGACACATCTTGTATGTTGACGGCGGTATCCTGGCTTACATCGGCAAGCAGCCGTAAGAATAAACGTTTAATATTTTTTAAGGGCGTCCAATCAATTGGACGCCCTAACAGTTTACGTTTAGTTAAAAACGTATGCTTTGATTTCTATACCTGTTTTTGGATATAGTTTGTGTTGCAACAATCAAGGCTGCGTTTTTTCTGCGTATCCAATCTATGGCTGCGCAGTTTTTTGTAATGTAAATTATAGTTTGACTTAATAAAGCCTAGCCCAGTTCCGCTTTTCACAACACAT
>CAJKEB010000043.1 GCA_905198865.1 uncultured Eubacteriales bacterium | reverse complement strand
ACCGCAGTTTGCATTTCCACCTGAAACAGGTGGAGTCAATTAAACTATAATTTATCATCTCTTAAGTTTTATAGTTCTTATTTCTTCTCGCTGTGTGAGATTTTTATTTCACTGATAAGTGTATTTTTGAGCTGAATGTAGCCTATTCCCTGATTGCCGCCGTCTTTTCTGGCGTACTCAATACATTGATTTGCCATATCGACCAGCTTTTCGAACTCGTCACATTCACATTCCACGACATCGGCGTAGCCTGCGCTCATTGTGATGATACCGCTTGGTGAGCCCTGAAACTCAATATTCAGATTTCTGACAAGAGCGAGGATACCCTTGCAGACGCGTTCGATTCCTTTGTAGTCGTGTATAAGGCTAACGGCAACAAAGCTTGTGCCGCCGTAGCGGTAAATTATCAGCTCGCCGGGGTCAGAAATTCTGAGGAAGCAATTACCGATTTTTTTAAGGCATTTATCGCCGGCTTCTCTGCCGTACTTTGTGTTGTATTCTTTGAACAAGTCAATATCGAATACTGCAAGGCTGCACAGGGATTTAGAAATTCGCGAATCGCTCTTGCCCGAAAGGTCGTCATTGAACTTTTTGTAGTTTGGCAGACCGGAGATACTGTCAATCTGAGTATGTCTTGACAGTACGCGGTTGTTATTGATTGACGACAAGCGCGACTTGAAAACCAGTCTGTTTATCAATATGCCTGCAACAAGCGCTGTAGACGCGTATATCATGTCAGCGACAGCATATGGTTTTTCCTTCATGATAATCGCACAGACGCAAAATGCGAGCCATACTGCGATTGTGTAAGGTATTACGTGCGTCTGCTTATCTATTATCTGCATAGGCAGAATTGCCAGAACAACCATAAATAATGCGGAAACGCCGGCCGGAGTTTCATATAAGCCGATAATCGCTGAGAATGCAGCGACAACGGCGGAAAAGAAATATGCAAGTATAGTGCTGTACGGAAGCAGCGGATTAAAAGCGATATATGTAAGTGCAAACAATATTGCTGACGCCATAAAAAGCATAAAATACATATTATCGTTTTGTATGACTTCCGGATAGATAAAATCCAAAACAAAAATAAAAACTGCCAGTATTCCCGCAATAAAAGTCATATTTCTCAACAGACCCAGATTTGCCTTTTGTATCTCTTCGCGGTTTTTATCAAAAACGGATTGGTCAATATTAATTCCGAGCTTTTCACAAATTAAATTAGTTATCTTTTTCATTAACGTCACCCCGAGACTTGTCATGTGTTAGAATTATATCATAAATATATCACAAAAACACAAGCACTTCAAGAGTGTTTTTAAAGACTGCCCAGCACTTCTGCAAGCTTGAATTTTATTTGAACGCCCGGGCTGTCAGATTCGGTTATGAGCTCATATTCAGCGTCGCCAAGTTCGCTGCGGAGCAGATTTGACGACTCCTGATTCACTGTTGCCACCCCGTCAACAAAGCACAGGGGAGGGTACATAACGCACCACCAGTTTTGTCCCTCGCTCTGGCCGAGCCTGATATTAAGTGCGGTATACATGCCCCGGGGCAGTGAAATCACTCCGTCATACTCGTTTTTGTATTGCTTGGTCGGGAACCTGCATTGCTCAACGCTACAGCTTGCGGAGTAGTCAAATCCGTTTTCTGAAATGACTTGGTTTGCCACTTCTGTAATGTACTCTATGTTATCCGCCGCAATCTTCTGCGACTGCTCGGCATTTTGGCAGTTCTCAAACAAGTCGCTGCACGAGCTGATTATCTCGTCGCGAACCCTGAGCTTCAGCTGCTGATCGGCTTCGCTGTCGCTGTTTGCGATTATGTGAAGTCTCAGCACGCTGCTTGAAATATTACTTACCTCCTGAGATGTATACGCCATGACTGTCGTGAAAACAAGCGCAGCAGAGAGCAAAACCCCCGCAAGACGGGGAAAGTTTATTTTGGGCATCTATGGACTCCTCCTAAAAATATATATCTTGTTATAGATTTTTAACATATTTTTATAGATTATACCTATTGAAATTATCGTGAAATGTGGTACAATTAGTAATTAGTAAAATGGGAATGGTATATAATTTGCAGGAAGGTTGGTTCAAATGAGAAATTTGGTTCAGGAAAAAACTGAAAACACACAGAAATTGAACGTATGCGTTGTGTTCGGCGGTAATTCAAGCGAGCATGATATAAGCAAAATATCGGTTGTGACTGTGCTTGGAAGTCTCGACCCTGAAAAATACAATGTACATAAGATATTTATTACCCGTGACGGACGCTGGTATTATTTTGACAAAAGCGCTGAGGAAATAAAAAATATACCTGAGGGCAGCCTTGACGGCATATTCGACTCTGCCGTTATTTCTCCCTCGGCAAGCGATAAAGGAATAATCAGGTTTACAGAAAACGGCATTGAGAAGATCAAAATCGATGTGGCTGTTCCCGTGCTTCACGGCAAGAACGGCGAGGACGGAACAATCCAGGGCTTGTTTGAGCTTGCCGGTATTCCGTATGTCGGACCCGGTGTTCTCGGAAGCTCAGTATGTATGGATAAGTGTCTTGCCAAAATCCTGTTCAAGGAGGCAGGAATTCCGCAGGCCGACTGGGTTACCGTAAAGTACGGCGATGATATAGACGTGAAGGAAATAGAGAGTAAGCTCGGATATCCGTGCTTCATCAAGCCGTCAAATGCAGGCTCATCGGTCGGCATAAGCAAGGCACATAACAGAGAAGAACTGCTTGAGGGCATTAAGCTTGCGTTTGAGCATGACTATAAGGTCCTGATTGAGGAATTTGTTCCGGCAAGCGAGGTTGAAAGCGCAGTCATAGGCAATTTTGACCCGGAGGTTGCGCCGAATATAGGCGAGATTGCACCGGCGAACGAGTTCTATGACTTTGATGCCAAGTATAACGACAGCAGTTCAAAGCTGACAATCCCTGCCAATGTGGATAAGGATGTTGAAGCCAGACTTAAGGATTATGCAGTCAGAGCGTATAAGATATGCGAGTGCAGAGGTCTGTCGAGAGTGGACTTCTTTGTTGACAAGGAAAAGGGCGAGATACGCCTTAACGAAATCAATACTCTGCCGGGCTTCACTTCAATCAGCATGTATCCGAAGATGTGGGAGGTCAGCGGTGTGAGCAATTCCGAGCTGCTTGACAGATTAATCGGTTATGCTCTTGCCATGAAGGATGTTAAATAGGAATTAACAGTAAGCCTCACCTTGGTATTACGGAGGAATATAAAATGGACAACAGACCTATAGGTATATTTGATTCCGGTCTCGGCGGCTTGACTTGCGTAAGGGAGATTATGAATATACTGCCGAATGAAGATATAATTTACTTCGGCGACACGGGACGTGTGCCGTACGGTACGCGCAGCTCTGCGACAATAGTCAAGTATGTCAGACAGGACATTAATTTTCTGCGTACATTTGATATAAAGTTTATCGTGATTGCCTGCGGAACTGCAAGCAGTGCGGCTCTGCCGCATATTACGACTGAGTATGATACCGATATAATCGGTGTGGTTGAGCCTGCGTCCAAACTGGCTGTAGAGACAACCAAGAACGGACGAATAGGCGTACTCGGAACGCGCGGTACAGTAAACAGCGGTAAATATGCCGAGCATATCGGGAACTTAAACCGTGAAATTCAAGTCATATCCAATGCGTGTCCCATGTTTGTACCGATAGTGGAAAACGGATATGCCGATACAGAGGTCGCGCGTATACTTGCAAAGGAATATCTTGCGCCGCTGATTGAAAATGGCGTTGATACGATAATCTTAGGCTGTACTCACTATCCGCTGCTCAGAAAGACCATTCAGGATATAGTGGGTGATGAGGTTACTCTTATCGATTCGGGCTCTGCGGCGGCATACGAGGCAAAGCGAAGAATAAGCGAAGAAGGCTTGCTCGCCGAGCGTGACGAGACGGGGCAGACGAGGTATTATGTAAGCGACACAGTCCACGGCTTTGAGGAGCTGGGAAGTCTGTTCCTGTCCAAAAAAATTGTGGGCGATGTTTCCAAGATAGATATAGAAAAATATTAAAGAGGCAAAAGACAGAAGGAGCGGACGATATTGGAAAACAATGCAATGATTTCAATTCGCACAAATCAGGAGATTGACGGAGAAAATGAGGCCATTGAGCTTGACACAATGGGAAAGTACGCAATCCGCAACAATAAAATATATATTATTTATAAAGAGAGTGAAATGACCGGCTATGAAGATACGACAACCACAATCAAGGTTACGGACGGCAACGTCAGCGTATCGCGAAGCGGAAGATACACCTCAAAAATGAATTATAATATCGGCGAGACGAATCTCTGTATAGTCAATACGCCGTACGGTCAGATAGGAGCGGCTGTGAAAACCGAAAGTATTGACTTTGACTTCGGCTCCGGCGGCGGAGTTCTTAAAATGGATTATCTGCTTGATGCCGATAATAAGAATTATATAAAGAATAATATGACAATAAGAGTGACAACTGAGAGTTAAGTTTGAACTAATAATAAAGGGGTAGACCAATGAGTATAACAGATAATATTAAGCTTGAAATAATAGGCAAAATTGAAGATGCGTTTAACAAGGCTGTCGGGGAGGGTGCACTCACGCCTGCGGAGGATAATATCGATATCCGCAGCATGGCAAAGCTTGAGGTGCCTAAGGACAAGTCCCACGGTGACTTTGCCTGCAACATCGCTATGGTGCTTGCAAAGCAGCTGCGCACAGCTCCGAGAGTGATTGCGGACGCTGTCGTGAAAAACATAAGCGTTGGCGGCAATATAAAAGAAGTAACTGTTGCCGGAGCGGGCTTTATCAATTTTTATTTAAGTCCATCATGGCTGTATGATACCATGGGCGCCATTGAGGAGCAGGGTGAGAATTACGGAAAGATAGATTTGGGCAAGGGCAAGAAGGTAATGGTCGAGTTTGTAAGCGCAAATCCGACCGGCCCCATGCACATGGGCAACGCAAGAGGCGGAGCTTTGGGCGACTGCTTGGCTTCTGTTCTGGAATATGCCGGATATGACGTAACCCGTGAGTTTTACGTGAACGACGCCGGAAATCAGATTGAAAAGTTCGGCAAGTCGCTGAGCGCAAGATATATTCAGGAACTCAGAGGCGAGGACGCTGTACAGTTCCCCGAGGACGGCTATCAGGGCAACGATATCCGCGAACACGCGAGGGCATTCATTGAAATCCACGGCGACAAGTATCTGAACACAAGCGAGGAAGAAAGAAAGCAGGCACTTGTTGATTATGCGCTTGAGAAAAATGTGGACGCCTTAAAGCGTGACCTTGAGAAGTACAGAATTGTATATGACGTATGGTTCAGAGAGAGCAAGCTCCACGAGGACGGCGAGGTTACGGCCGCAATCGAACGGCTTAAAGAGAAGGGATATACCTACGAAGAGGACGGCGCTGTATGGCTTGACTGCGAAAAGATGGGACTTGAAAAGAACGAGGTTCTTGTTCGTCAAAACGGTATACCCACCTACTTCGCGGCAGACATCGCATACCATATCAATAAGCTTGAAACAAGAAAGTACGACTGGGCAATAAACGTTTGGGGCGCAGACCATCACGGACACGTGGCAAGAATGAAAAACGCACTGAGCGCGGCAGGACTGGATTCAGACCGTCTTGACGTTGTGCTTATGCAGCTTGTCCGCCTTATGCAGGACGGCGAAATTGTCAGAATGTCAAAGCGTACCGGCAAGGCGATTACGCTGAATGACCTTTTGGAGGACGTAAGTATAGACGCGGCAAGATTCTTCTTTAACATGCGCGGTGCAGGCAGCCACCTCGACTTTGACCTTGGACTTGCCAAGGAGCAGAGCAACGATAACCCTGTGTTTTACGTCCAGTACGCTCATGCGAGAATTTGCGGAATACTCCGCCTTCTGGAGCAGGAGGGCGTTTCTGTTCCGAAATATTCTGAGATAAAGCCTGAGCTTTTAACAGATGAAACAGAGCTTGACCTTTTGAAGAAGCTGAGCGATTTGCCGGAGGAAATTAAGGTTTCGGCTCAGACGCTTGAACCGGCTAAGCTGACGCGCTATGTCATGGAGCTTGCAACATGCTTCCATGCGTTTTATAACGCCTGCCATGTCAACGTAGAAGACGAAGAACTGAGAAAGGCAAGAGTAAAGTTAATTGACTGCACTCGCAGTGTAATAGCGGGCGTTTTGAAAATGTTAAAGATTACTGCGCCCGAAAAGATGTAGGAGGACTGTAATGGTGAAACGGATTGCTTGCTTAGCGGCAGGACTTATGATAATCCTCTCGTCAATAATGCTTACTGACACAGTGGTTTTTGCGGACGAGGAGGATAATACGATAATCGGTCTTTCGGGCTATACAGCTACGCTGTATCTTTCGGATTGGGTTGATGAAGCGGTTGTTCTTACAAATGTAAAGCCGGTGCTTGAATCGCCCGAAACGCTTGCTGTAGCGTCTCAGCTTGAATATACCGGGGTTTCAACGTTTTCCGGCAATATATATTCAAAAACCGGCGCAGAGCTTGACTTAAATTCGCTGGCGTGGTATCTTGACATGAACGTCAGGTTTGTCGCCGCACATCTTGCCGACGGAAGCTACAGAATTATTTATATGGTTACACAATAGGTATCGGATTGGAGAGTTAATATATGAAAAAGTTTAAAAAGCTGATTGCTGCGTTTCTTGCCGGCTGCTTAGCCGCAATGAGTATGAGTGCAGCAGTATTCGCAGACGAAACACGGACTGCGGTTATGCAGGAGGTCAAACCCGGAGAACCGGGCTACGGAGAGTTTATATCGGATTATGTAAGCCAGATTATTGATTATCTCAGTATGTATGCCGTTGAGGGTACAACTCAGCTGACGCTTTACAAAGCCGGACTGCTTGAGGTTCTAAAGAACCACCCGGAGTGTTATGAAGAAGTGATGTATGCGCTGCTCAGCTCGATAGATGAACATTCTGTTTTCTATGACAACGGAGAGTTTGAGCAGTTTATAAGCACTCTCGAAAGCGCAGTAGGCGGTATCGGCATCACTTTCAGCGAGGTTGGCGAAAATCTCGTTGTCGGTTCGGTCTATGAGGACTCGCCTGCGGCAAAAGCCGGAATTCAGCCGGGAGATATTTTATACAGTGCTGACGGCAAGAGCCTTATCGGCGTGAATATAAACGCCGCGCAAAACGCTATCAGAGGCGAAATCGGCACGACTGTGGTCATCGGCGTGCTTCGCGAGGGTGTTTCGGACGTGATTTACTACACAATTGTGCGTGAGGAGATAGGCGTAAAGGAATCCGTCAAGTATACGGTTTTCCCGTCTGGAAATACCACAGCCGAAAAGAACGAGGACATAATGTATATCAGAATATATATGTTCATGGACAATACGGCTGAGCTGTTTGACAAGGCAATTCAGGAAGCCGACGCTGCAAACATTAATAATATAATCATTGATTTGCGTGACAACGGCGGCGGTTACATAAACCAGGCGGCAGAGGTTGCGAATTACTTCATTCCGGAGGGCAAGCCGATTGTAACCGAGGACCATAAGATTGATATGTTTGATATTGTATATATATCAAACAACAAGCGCACAAAAAAGAACGACGTTGTGATTCTGGTCAATGAGAATTCAGCCAGCGCTTCCGAAATTCTGACGGCGGCACTCATGGAAAACGAAGTCGGTGTTTCGATTGGAACAAGAACCTACGGAAAGGGTACTGTCCAGAGTATGGCGTCGCTGAAAGACGATGAGGCGATGAAGTATACAAGCGCCTACTACCTGACCCCTCTCGGCAACAATATTGACGGCATAGGAATTACGCCCAATGCCGTTGTCGAAAACAGCAGTGTCCCGTTTGACTGTTCCGATTACAGCAATTTTGCATATACAGGAATATTCAGCAAGGGCGATAATTCCGCTGAAGTGATAAAGGCAAAGAAAATACTGAGCGTTTGGGGAATGTATACGGACGATGTGAACAGTCCGTATTTTGACAGCTCGCTCGAAGAGGCAATAACAATGTTCCAGAGCCAGACTGACTTGTTCCCGTACGGAGTGCTTGATCTGACAACCCAAAAGGCACTGTATAACGAACTGACAAATACCACCGTAACGGTTGACGACCAGCTCGAAGCAGCGTTTAACCACTTCGGCGACAGCTATTTTGACCGTGAAAAGTAATTCGATGCATAAAACAATCAAAAGGGAAGCGAAACGCTTCCCTTTTTGATTGCCGCCTCCCTTACGAGAGAGGCGTTATTCAATTAAACTTTAATTTACCTTACTATTTCATATATACCCCAGATTACTTTTGCGGCTTCGGCTCTGGTTGCACTGCCGCGCGGCTTGAAACTGCCGTCGCTGTAGCCGTTCATTACGCCGAGACCGACAAATTCCGAAATTGCGTCCTTTGCATATGCGGCTATGTCGTTGTTATCTGTGAAGTTAAGAGCCACTCCGTCTCCTGTCTGATTTGCAGCTCTGTAGAGTATTGTTGCCATGTCCTGTCTCATGATTACCTCGCCTATACCGAAGTATTCGTCCGACTGCCCCTGAACATAGCCTGCCTGAACTGCGGCTGTGATATACGGAGCGTACCAAGCCGTTTCATCTACATCGACAAAGTCGGTTTTTGTTTCGTTTGTTGACACGCCGAAGAGCTGAACAACCATTTTACAGAACTGCTCACGCGTTACGTTTCCTGCCGGGTTGAATTCGTTTTCGCCCATACCGTTGACGATACCTGCGTTTGTAAGACCGATTATCGCGTCATAAGCCCAGTCATAGCCGTTAATGTCCGTGTATGGATTATCATTTGCCATGTTAGGCGCTTTTGTTGGTTTCGGAGCGTCAGGCGCGAAGGTCGGGTACAAGTCTCCGCTTCCTGTGGTTGTAGAACCGCCGCCTGAACCGCCGGAGCTGCTGCCGCCCGTCGAAGTTCCTGAATTTGTGCTGCTCTGCGGTTTGGTTGTCATGGTTGAAGAACCGAGATAGTATGAAATACCGTTGTATACATAATAGCATTTTACATTGACAATCTCGTTTGCTGTATATATCGTATTTCTTGAAACCAATGATACACTCGCCTGAAGGTCGCCTGCCTTTAAGCTTGAGCTGTTGGTCTGAGCCAGGCTTCCGTTCTGCTTATACGCATATACCTCAACTTTTGCGTCCTGCTGCTGAAGCTGCTTGGTGCGCTTAAAGTACACGTTCCAGGTTAAGCCAATTCTTACACTGCTTGGCGCCTCAAAAGTCGGCAGGTATTTATATATGTCGTCGCCGGCGTTTATTTCGTCCACTATTTTTTCTATGTCGCTGAGCATATATTCCTTATACGAACCGGTATAGTTGGTGTCGATATCATCATAGAGTTCTTCGGCAAGCATAGTGATGGAGGACAAGAACGCCTTTGCCAGAGTAACCTGACTGTGTGATTTAGCAGCTTCAAATTGCGTCTTAAGCGACGCAATTCTCAGCTGATAGTTCTCATATGTCTTATCAGCAATCAGGGCGACCTGCTTATTTACGATTTCGTTATAGCCTTTGATATCAGTAACTGCGGTATTGAACTCCTTGTATGCCTGCGGCGCCTTTTCAAGTGCGCCCGGTGCAGATGTTGAGAGATTATTAAAGGTCTCTGTGAGGTATTGATAGTTCACTGCGTCACTGTTATCGGTTATTCCTGTGTAACAGTCGGGCAGCTCCATGATTCCGAACACTTCCTGCATTGCCTTAACAGACGCCTGAACATTTTCAATATCGGTAATCGTAATATTATTTATTGAAAGCGCGGTATCAACATTCTTTTTACTTGTGTTTGTTAATTTTTCATAGCTTGCGAGAGCAGTATCAATCGGCTGAGCATATTTGAGCTTTAAGTCGCAGAGCGAATCTGAGCTTCCCTCATAAAATGTGAGGGCGTCAACTGACGGAAGGGCAATAAGCGCATCGTAAGCCGCCTGCTCATTATCTTTGAGGTCAGGCATGTTTACACCCTTTGCAATTGTGAGTGCAGGATTAATAATATATTCTGTTCCATCAGAGCCAACAGCGGTAAATGAGTCAACAGAAATATTCTTATCCGTCAGGGTTGATGCGGAACTGACATATGCACTTGCCAGCACAACGCTTCCGCTGACAGGGGTTTCGCCTTTCCATGTGTACTTAACTGTCTTGTCGTCTGTTATCGACTTTGACGTAGTGCCGTTTGACTCAAACGAGCTTCCGAACTCGATACTTTCGATTGTTCCGCTTGCATATGTAGTAGTGAACTCAAATTCACTTATCAGAGGCATGGTCGAATCTGTCTTAAAGGAAACCTTGTATTTGTTCTTATCGTCGGTAGTATATACGGTTGCGGTGATATCAATATCTATGTTTTTTGTTTCCGGGGCAGCGGTCGGCTGAGCGCTTGCTTCAGGCGTAGCCGTTGCGTCCGGCGCCGCTGTTGCCTCTGCGGTGCTGACGGTGTAATCTGTCTGCGGCTCGTCTGCGCTTCCTGCGGCAAATACCGCAGCGCCCGATGTGCCGATCAGCATTGCGGCGGAAACAATACCACAAAAGTGTTTCTTGTGCTTATTAATGAAATTCATAATAATCCTCCTATTTTTACTTTAATATCTTTAATATTAATACACTATACTAACCACCTTGACTGAGTATAAAATAATTATAACATTCAAATATTTATTATCAATTAATCACGATTTACAATAGTGTTACAAAATGTCGGATTTGCACCGCTGTCCGACTTAAATTATTATAAAAATACTTGATTTATGGATAGCTTGATGGTATAATAATCAAGTTAGACAAGTTTTTTAAGAAAATATTTATTACAGCGGATTGGTGCTTAGCAGACGGATAGCTTATTTTGACGTCTTTTGGCTCACTGATCCCTATGTTTGGAAGGAGCGATTTTTGTGGCTAAAGAGCTGCCAAAAACCTATGACCCGAAAGCGGTTGAAGAAAAAGTTTATCAGGAATGGTTGGACGGAGGATACTTCCATGCGGAGGTCGATAAGTCAAAGAAGCCGTTCACAGTGGTAATCCCGCCGCCGAATGTCACGGGTCAGCTTCATATGGGACATGCACTTGACGAGACATTTCAGGATATAATCATTCGTACAAAGAGAATGCAGGGTTATAATGCGCTCTGGATTCCCGGAACCGACCATGCCGGTATTGCAACCCAGATTAAGGTCGAGGAGGATATGAGAGTAAACGAAAACGGTCTTACGCGTTATGACCTCGGCCGTGAAAAGTTCCTGGAGCGTGTTTGGGCGTGGAAGGAAAAATTCGGTGACAGAATAATAAATCAGCTCAAGAAGATTGGCTGTTCCTGCGACTGGGACAGAGAACGCTTCACAATGGACGAGGGCTGCAGCAAAGCGGTGCGTGAGGTTTTTGTTAACCTGTATAACAAGGGCTTGATTTATCAGGGTACAAGAATAATCAACTGGTGCCCGTCATGTCAGACTGCGCTTTCAGATGCTGAGGTTGAGTATTCGGAGCAGGCAGGTCATTTCTGGCATATCAAGTATCCGATTAAGGATTCGGACGAGTTCGTTGAGATTGCAACCACACGTCCCGAGACTCTGCTCGGTGATACTGCTGTTGCCGTTAATCCCGATGATGAGAGATATAAGGACTTGGTCGGCAAGATGCTTATTTTGCCGCTTGTCGGAAGAGAAATTCCGGTCATTGCCGATGAATATGTTGACAAGGAGTTCGGAACCGGCTGTGTTAAGATAACGCCGGCACACGACCCGAACGACTTTGAGGTAGGTAAGAGACACGGCCTTGCTGAAATCAAGGTACTCAATGACGACGCAACAATAAACGAGTACGGCGGCAAGTATCAGGGAATGGACAGATACGAGGCAAGAAAGGCAATGGTTAAAGACCTTGACGAATTGGGACTTCTGGTCAAGGTTGAGGATCACGCTCACAATGTCGGCGGCTGTTACCGCTGCGGTACGACAGTTGAGCCTATCACCTCAAAGCAGTGGTTTGTAAAGATGCAGCCGCTTGCTGAGCCTGCCGCAAAGGCTGTTGAGGAGGGCAAGACAAGATTCATCCCTGAGAGATTTACAAAGACATACATGCACTGGATGGAGAATGTCCATGACTGGTGTATCTCGCGTCAGCTGTGGTGGGGTCACAGAATTCCTGCGTTCTATTGTACAGAGTGCGGCGAGACAACAGTCTCAAAAGAGGATATAACTGTATGCCCGAAGTGCGGCGGAAAGGTCAAGCAGGACGAGGACGTTCTGGATACGTGGTTCAGCAGTGCGCTGTGGCCGTTCTCAACCCTTGGCTGGCCTGACAAGACTGAGGAGCTGGAGCATTTTTATCCGACTTCGGTTTTGGTTACCGGATATGATATTATCTTCTTCTGGGTTGCAAGAATGATTTTCTCTGGTATCGAGCATATGGGCGAGGTGCCGTTTAAGGACGTATATATCCACGGCCTGGTAAGAGACTCGCAGGGCAGAAAGATGAGTAAGTCGCTCGGCAACGGTATCGACCCGCTTGAGATTATCGACAAGTACGGCGCAGACGCTCTGAGATTTACTCTTGCAACAGGCAATTCGCCCGGCAACGATATGAGATTTTATACCGAGCGCGTCGAGGCAAGCCGTAACTTTGCCAATAAGATCTGGAACGCTTCACGTTTCGTATTGATGAATCTGTCAATCGACAAGTGCGAGCTGCCCGAGCTTGATAAACTTGAAATTTCGGACAAGTGGATTTTGTCGAGATACAATGACTTGGTCAAAGAGGTAACGGAAAACCTGGATAAGTATGAGCTTGGCATTGCCGTATCAAAGCTCTATGACTTCATCTGGGACGAGTTCTGCGACTGGTATATTGAGCTGGTTAAGCCGAGATTTTTTGAAGAGGGCGAGAGCAATATAACCGCACAGAAGGTGCTTGTCTATGTGCTTTCAAATACATTAAAGCTCCTGCACCCGTTCATGCCGTTCATCACAGAGGAAATATGGCAGGCGCTTCCGCACGAGGGCAAGAGTATAATGATTTCGAGCTTCCCGGTATATGACGAGAGCTTTAAGAACTCAGATGCAGAGCATGAAATGCAGCTTATTATGGACGCAATCAAGGGCATAAGAAATATCAGAAACGAGATGAATGTTCCGCCTTCAAAGAAGGCCGCAATCTATGTTGTGACAGAGCAGCAGTCTGTTTTTGAGAACGGAACGGTATTCTTCCAGAAGTTGGCTTCGGCTTCGGACGTTAATGTTGTGTCCGATAAGTCGGGACTGCCGGAAAATGCAGTATCGGTTGTTGTTCCGGGAGCGGAGATACTTTTGCCGCTTGACGAGCTTGTTGACAAAGAGAAGGAGCTTGAAAGACTAAGCAAGGAGCAAAAACGCCTTGAATCCGAAATCAAGCGTGTTGAGGGCAAGCTTTCAAACAAAGGCTTTACTGAAAAGGCTCCGGCAAAGGTTGTTGAAGAAGAACGCCAAAAGGGCGAGAAGTATAAAGAAATGCTGAAAACCGTGCTGGAAAGCATAGACAAGCTGAAATAGAAGAATTTGCAGAACTCAAAAAACAATGTTAATTAACTGCCCGGAGGATAAAATGAGTATTTTTAAGCCGGCGGATATACTTATCCCCAAAAAAGATATAGACTTCACAAAATGGAGTGTTGTGGCGTGTGACCAGTACACGTCAGAGCCTGAGTATTGGGCGAAGGCGGCAGAAATTGCCGGTGACAGCCCTTCTGCGCTGAATATAATTTTCCCTGAGGTATACCTTGAGGATGGTGACGGCGACAAGCGTATTGAAAGCATCAATTCAAAGATGGCGGAATATTTAGATTCCGGAATATTTGACGAATATAAGAATTCGTTTGTCTATGTCGAGCGCACCCAGTCAAACGGCAAGGTCCGTCACGGAATAGTGGGAATGCTTGATCTTGAGGAATACGACTTCACCAAAGGGTCTCAGTCGAAAATCCGCGCGACCGAGGGAACGATTATAGAGCGCATACCGCCCAGACAGAAAATCAGGAAAAACGCTCCGCTTGAGCTGCCGCATATCCTGATGCTGATTGACGACAGGGAAAAGACGGTGGTTGAACCGCTTGACAAGCAGAAAGATGAGTTTGACAAGCTGTATGACTTTGAGCTTATGCTCGGCGGCGGACACTTGACGGGTTACAAAGTCAGCGGCGGGGCTGAAGAAAGAATTCTTTACGCTCTTGAAGCTTTAGCGGACGCCGAGGCGTTTGAGAGAAAGTACGGAGTAAGCAGGGACGAAAAAGGCGTTCTGCTTTTTGCCGCAGGCGACGGAAATCACTCGCTTGCGACCGCAAAAACCTGCTGGGAGGAAATCAAGAAGAACCTGACAGCAGAGGAGGCACAGAACCATCCTGCACGCTATGCGCTTGTGGAGCTTGAAAATATCCATGATGACGCGCTCGAATTTGAGCCGATACAGCGTGTGCTGTTTGATGTCGAGCCTGAAAAGCTGATGTCAGACCTCATGAGCTTTTTCGGCGGAGCATCATTTGAGGACAACGGCGGACAGCGTATAAGATATACATACGGCGGCAGCGAGGGTACGGTCTATGTAAAAGACGCACCGAGTAACCTGCCGGTCGGAACGTTGCAGCTGTTATTAGATAAATACCTTGCCGAAAACGGCGGAAGAATAGATTATATCCACGGCGATGATGTTGTGAGAAAGCTGACTCAGGCTGAAAACACCATAGGCTTCATGGTTGAAAGAATGGAAAAGAACGCGCTTTTTGAGACGGTCATAAAGGACGGCGCACTGCCGAGAAAGACATTCTCAATGGGCGAAGCGGCAGATAAGAGGTATTATCTGGAGTGCAAAAGGATATAAGCAGAGGATTTAGTTATGGCGAAAAAGCATATCAAGACAAACGCAATACGAATTCTTGAAAAGGCAAATATAGATTTTGAAGCAAAGCTGTATGAAAGCGACGGATTTATGGACGGGGTTTCGGTTGCGAAGAAGCTCGGACAGAATTTGGACGAGGTATACAAGACCCTTGTCACGGAGAATAAGTCGCATGAATACTTTGTGTTTGTAATCCCGGTAGCGGAAGAGCTTGACTTAAAGAAGTGCGCCGCGTCTGTCGGTCAAAAATCGCTTGAAATGATACATGTCAAGGACATAACCAAGGTTACCGGCTATATCAGAGGCGGGTGCAGTCCTATCGGAATGAAAAAGCAGTTTAAGACCGTAATAGATGCTTCGGCACAGAACAAGGATAACATCATTTTCAGCGGCGGCAAGCTCGGCGTTCAGATAAAGATGAGCCCGAATGATCTGGCAGAGCTGATAAGCGCAGATTTTGCCGATATAACGGCGTAAAATATAGACTTGAAAAAGACTGTTGCAATTAATAAAGCAACAGTCTTTTGTTTGTGTGTGTATAAATTATAGTTTAACGAGCAGTTCGCCTGCGGTTATTCAGCACAACTTAGGTGTATTATTGACTTTAC
>CAJKEB010000042.1 GCA_905198865.1 uncultured Eubacteriales bacterium | reverse complement strand
ATATATAAGATAAAATTCTAAAATTATAATATAAAATCACAATATATTGTATATTTGGCGAATTACACAAAGGTATAATTTTGACATATATAGTATTATACTGTAAATATAGACATAGTCAAGGGAGATACAAAACAAGTTAATCCCAATGTTGTTTGAAAATTGAATAGACTTTGTATCCGTGAACTATTGATATTTTACATTATGTATGTTATAATTAATATATAATCAAATATCGAAAGGGATGATTCATTATGTCAACGAAAGAAATGATCGTTAACTTACTTGATAAAATACCAGATTATAAAATTGGTTATGTTTTAGCATATATTCAAGGTATTACAGCCGATGAAGAAGCTGATGATTTATTTTGTGAAAGAATGGTTCAAGATTATATAAATGACCCAGACCTAACAAAAGACAAGGAGTATACACTTGATGAATGCAAAAAAGAATGGGGACTTGATTAATGTATCATGTAATCATTAAAAAGAAAGCTAAAAAATTTATTGACAAACTTCCAGCAGATGAAAAACGCAGAGTTATCAAAGAAATTGAACGGCTTCCCAATGGCGAAGATATTAAACCATTAAAAGGACATCAAGGTCTGTTACGTTTGCGTGTTGGCAAATATCGGATTATATATACAGTTGACAACGGTAAGTTGACAGTTATTGTAATTAATGCTGATAACAGAGGTCAAGTGTATAAACATTTATAATTTAAATCAAAAAATGAGATGGTACAAAGTCTATTCAAAACAACATGTGTTGTTTATAAGGATAGAAATGTACCATTTTTATTATGGTTAATCTAAGTAATAAATTGCATAAATAAAAAATGCTGTGGCTAACGTCTGCCAAACCCAACCACAGCACAATCACTGATAATAATAAGGTCTTACCAAATCGGCAAATTTGAGTAACCACCTTAATTATTATATAAGGAGGTTACACAATGCCAGACGAAAACGGCATAATTGACACCGGTTATGGTTTTATCAATACCAATGGTAGTCATATTGAATATTCAACTTATGACGAAGCTTTAAACGATAAAGCAGAATAACCGGTGCCAGTCTGGGAAGGCATAAGATACATATCTAAGGTATGTATCTTTGTAAGTCCTTCTTTCATAACCTCAAACACATTTTAACAGAGAATAATATAAATGTCAATACATAAATTAAAAAATTTTAGAAAAAGTTCGTATGGCAGGTATGCTTGCCGGAGCCAAAGGTGTTGCCGGTGCAATATTAGAAATGTGTAAAGAGAAAGAAGAATCAGCCTTGATAGTAAGTAAAGTTAAAGATTTTTGTGAAATAAGTTTAGGGTTAAAAGAAGATAAAAATAGGAAGTGATAATATATAAATATTATATTTTTGGACTTTGATGGAGTGCTCAATTCAAGTGAATATTTTAAGTCTGTCGGCTATAATAAAAAATTAGGATTTAATGATATTGATGTAACAAAAGTTATCCTATTAAAGCAAATATACGATACTTGCAATGCAAAAATTGTTTTATCTTCATCATGGAGAGGTTTAATTGGGACAAAGCATTATAGCTACTTGGAAAAAATATTACATAAACATAGCATGAACATTATGTCACATACTCCTATTATAGAGCAAAACAGACCATTGGAAATCAAAAGCTGGCTTGAAAATATGCCAAATAAAAGCGATATAAAATTTGTAAGCCTTGATGATGATTATAGTTATCAAGATTATTGTAAATATGGCATTGGTAACTGTTTGGTTAAAACATCATTTTATGAACCTAACGGAGGTTTGAGGCAAGAGCATGTTAATAAAGCAATTAAGATATTAATGGGAAAATAAAAACATATAAGAAATGATGTTAATACTATTATAGATAAATTAAAAAATGCCAAAATAGTATGGGCGGTTAATTCCGCCCTTTTATCAAAAGTCAAATATAATAATATCAAATATAAATAAAAACATTTATCATAATCAATTATTTAAAACATATATTTAAACGAGGATATTAAGGGGGAATTTTTATAGAAAAGGACAACAGCAAATATGATGCTACATATCAAATAGGGAAAGATACTTATCGTGTAATAAGGGAATATAGTGAAGAAGAAAAAACGTTCACGACATGCTTACAGGATTATGTTAATATTATGTGTGACACTATGCAGGAAAATTAATTAGTCAACAGCATATGTAAAAAAATATATTCTGCATATGCTATTGACTTAATAACTGTTATATGTTAATATTTCTGTAGGCATGGCGTTATTAACTGCAAATAAGGAGGTTTATATGGAATTTTTTAACGCTGCCGCATATATTCGTTTATCACGAGAAGATGGCGATAAAATTGAAAGCAATAGTATAAGCAATCAACGAGATTTTATTAATAATTCCGTGGAACGAAATATGACGAATGTTAATATAATTGATTATTATATTGATGATGGATTTACAGGTACAAATTTTAACAGACCGGATTTCCAAAGAATGCTAAAAGATATAGAACGAGGAATAATTAACTGTGTAATAGTAAAAGATTTATCAAGAATAGGTAGAAATTACATTGACACAGGTACGTATTTAGAAAGGTACTTTCCACAACATGGAGTCAGATTTATTGCACTAAACGATGGGATTGACAATTATCAACAATCATACGATATTAGTATGCCAATCAAAAATATCGTTAATGCACAATATGCAAGGGATATATCAAGTAAGGTTATTACGGCAATAAGAACAAAACAACAGAACGGTGAATTTATTGGCGGATTTGCTCCATATGGATATATGAAGGATCCGAATAATAAGAACCACTTAATTATAGATCACTATGCAGCTGCTGTTGTTCAAAGAATATTTAATATGTATGTTGAAGGTTATGGGCAAATCGGGATTGCTAAAACATTAACAGCAGAAGGTATACCATGTCCTTCTGTATATAAAAAATCTCAAGGTTTAAAATATACCAATGGTCAAAAGCTTGAAATAACAAAATACTGGACGTATTCAACCATTCATAACATATTAAAAAATGAAGTCTATATTGGGAATATGGTACAGCATAAGCTTAATTCTTCTCAATATAGAGCTAAAAAATCTAAACAAGTTTCAAAAGATGAGTGGATAATTGTAAAAGATACTCATGAGCCAATAATATCTTATGATATATTTAATACTGTACAATCTATGATGAAAAAGAGTTATAGAAGCTTACCTTTTTCAAAACAGCATTCGCTTGCTAATCACATTCAATGTGCTGATTGCGGACGAGGTATGTGTCGCGTTGTACAACGTGGTATATCATACTTTAGATGCGGAACGTATCAAAAATATGGAAATCATATTTGCACATCACATTTAATAAGACAAGATGCTGTAGAAAAAATAGTCATAGATGAAATTAATCGTTTTATATCTGAAGTAAAGAATATAGAAAAAGTAATTTCTAAACCGAATAAAAAGAATAAGAAAGTTCATTCAAATATACACAAACAAATTAAAGCACTCGAAGAAAAAATTGATAGAAATAAGTTACTACGCAAATCATTATACGAAGATTACAAAGGGCAAATATTAACTTGTGAAGAATATATTGAGTATAAAAAGCAATATGAAGACGAGATAATAAATCTGAATAATCAATTAAAAGTATTAAATGAAAAAGTGAACAAAACTTGTCAAGATGTTATTGAAGAGGACTGGTTTGCTAAATTCTTAAAATACAAACAAATTGATAAATTGACCCCGGAGGTTGTAAGTATTTTTATCAATATGATATATGTGTACACAAATAAAGTTATCAAAATAGTTTTTAATTTCCAAGAGGATCTTGATGAACTTAAAAAGTGTATATCATAATCAGATTATATGCCCGAATTATACTTTAAAAATTATACTTTAAAAATGATTTCGGGAAGTATTTTTGTTTCAATAACCAATCATTTCCCCATGCTGCATCAAATGATATTGATATTTTTTTGTCGTTCTCATCCTTTTGAACGTAATATATAGGAAGGTCACGCTTTGACACATTGGCAACACTGACAGCCTTACTGTCACTGAAACGACTTATAATCAATATTGCAAAGAATAAGACTACGATAGTAAGAAGAAAAACACTTGTTTTGCGACCGACAAACCAAATTTTCATTTTTCGCACCTCCTGACACATTTTATGATAGGGAAAATAAATATATTCGATTAATTTACTGTATTACCATTGAAATTTTAAAATGATATAAAGAGATGCTTTCTTCTGTATTTTTTCAGCATTAAATATTTTTGGGAATAGTAAAAGCTTTATTTTTGGTATATTGTGTTGATTTTGTTCTCAAAATGTGATATATTATATATAGTTAACTCAGATTTGTGATTTAGAGTTAGCAAGAGGAGAAAACTTATGAATGTGTTTAAAGTCTCGTATAAGGTGAAAAGAGAAAATAACGAGGAGATATATAAAGGGTTCGGGTTCCGTCATTTGTCTGATGCGACGCAATACTATGTACATCCTAACAATCAATCATACAAAGGAACAACTACGCTTTGTCAGCCTATAGGAGAGTCAATATCATTGTTTTCGCTGTTGCTGCTCAGCATTTCAGAACAAGACAGCGGTATCAACGGAGATATATGGCTCAATGATGAAAAGGATACAGCATTTATATATGTTGAAATCTCAGAAGATTGGCGTTCCAACGGTGTTGTGGAAAGCAATATTTATGCTTACCGTGCGCTTTGCGATAATGAGAATATCGTAATAGCGGCTTATGATGAATACGATAACCTTATTGAAGGAAATATGGAGCATCTTCGTCCGTTATATAAGCTGTTGCCATGTTTTACAGTGCTTCTTGCAAAGGAAATCAATAACAATGATGATATGAATAGAATTGTTTTTGATTATATTGAAAATCCGGCGGCAGATACATTTGTAAATATACACGAGGATTTTTATCAGAATCACAAGTTCGATGAATATGATGTTGAATATTATGATTTAAAAGATTATTCGCTGAAAGAGTTCACATCTTACAGTGGTACATATAAAACGGTTAAAGAAAATAAAGAATCGCTAAAAGCAATGCCTGAAATTGAAATTGGTGAATTCAATACGGCTGATTTTTCTGAGGAACAGTTAAGTTATATTCCGAAGCTTGGAGAAGAATTTGTACTTCCGACTGAGCTTGCGGGAATATGCAATGCAGTTGTTTCGGGTGACAATATGGCAGTATTCAATCGGGCACATAAACTGCTGAATGATGCGCGTAATGTGTATATTCAAAAGCAACAATAACACAAAGGGAGGATTTCAAGCCCAATGTCATTAAGATAATGGTGTAACAAAACAATATAACTTGAAATGAAAACGTATCTTGGAAGTAGAAATGTTTCCAAGATGCGTTTTTATTATTTTAATGCATGACAATAAGACAGACGCAACTCTGTCAAAAAGACCTACCTTATTGAAAAAATTATGCTATACAATATGCACAGGATGGTTGATACACATTAAAAATATATTTTCATTAAAAGCATTTATAAATATATCTGCTCAGGTGCTGAAAAGGTGTTGTTTATGCAAGTAAAATCAAAAGTGTGTGGCACATTTTTAATTTAAAAAAAGTTTTTGTTTTCCCGTGTCATTTTGATGTCCTTTTAGGTTTATAATAGATATAAAACAGACAAAAATGTATTCAGGTGCTGAAAAGGTGCTGTTCATATATCATAATGTATATAATCATATAATTAAAACACAAGGAGGAATTAACATGAAGTTAAAAAGAATTATTGCATTACTTCTGACAATCAGTATGTTACTTACAATAGTGCCAATGGTAAATATATCCGCGGCGGATATGTCTTCGTCGGTGACGATAGGCGCTCCTGTGGCAGTGACAGCAGGAGATACAACAAAATTTACCTGTGAAACTATGCTGCCCGGCAGCGCGAGCTATGTAACTGTTTCGGTTGACAGCGGTTCTTTTTTGGTGCCGTCTGTAAACGGGCTGACCTTCAATTATGCTACAAATGGCACAACGCTGTACACAAGCTATTCAGCGTCCCAGCCGTATCAGAGCGTCACCTGTGAGGTGACAGATACAGCAACCGCATCTGAGACTTTAAGTAAGGTAATATACACAAAATCTGATGCACCCATGAATATTGAAGTAAGCGTACTGAATGATCTTGAGCTTGAAGAAGGCGACGTATTCTACGGCGGACATATTTACCGTTATGTTTCATCAAGATGTTCATGGCTTGATGCTGTAAAAAATGCACATAATACGACAGCATACGGCGAAAACGGTTATCTTACCAACATTACCAGCGCCAATGAAAACACAATGGTGCTGAAAATGATACAAATCGCTGCTAACAGATATAACGGAACATGGATTGGCGGTACATCATGCTATGTAAATTCTGAATGTACAACCCAATATACATATGAAAGAATTGCACAGGGCATAACTGACAATAACTTTATAAAATACTATAAGAAATCAGTCAACATCGGCAGCAGAGTTCATGAAGAATATAGCGGCGACGATTTCTACTGGATAGACGGCCCCGAAGCCGGTCAGACGCTTCCGAGCGGCAGCGCTTACTGGCATAGCGTAGAGCCGAACACAGGATACTGTGTATGGATGGGCTATCAGGGGCCATACTGGGACGACCTATATAATATATCTGCAAATAACACGGATACAAGAGGTTATCTTATAGAATTTGGCGGAATGAGCACGACAAGCGAGCTTGCAAGCGGCGAAACAAGCGCAGAAAAGGAAGTAACCACAAATACAGTGACCTTTGACGCGCAGACAAACGGCGGTTCCTTTGTTAATGCGGCAGGTGAAACTGTAGGTATTGACAGCGTGACCGTGTACAGCGGAGAAGCTATAACTATTCCGAGTGTTGAAGCGCGTAACGGTTATACCTTTGACGGATGGTTCACAGAAGCCGAGGACGGCACAAGAATAAGTCTTGGACAGGAGGGGGACACATACACTCCGACAATGCAAAGCACATTGTACGCGCAGTTTACTCCGTATGAGTACCGTGTACGATACACGAATGATAACGGTACGCCGGTATGCTGGCAGATATGCTATTGGGATTCTGATTATCGCTATTTCACAAAAGCAGAGGCTGAAGAAGCGATAAGGGAAAACGGCGGTACATACACTTTGGATAAAGCAGGATACACCTTTGTTGGATGGAAAGACCCGAACGGTCAGCTTTATCAGTCAGGGGGTGCTTTCTCCAATCTGGCAACGAAAAATCTGGATGAATTTATCAGAACTCCTGCATGGGAGCCAAATACATATACAGTGACCTTTGATAAGCAGGGAGGAAACGACGGTACAGACAGCGTGAGTGCGACATATGACGCAAAGATGCCTGTTGTAACCCCTCCTCAGAAGGCGGGCTATACCTTTGCCGGATATTACAGCGAGGCAAACGGCGGCGGTACGCAGTATTACCTGTCGTCAGGCGTTGCACTGAAAAACTGGGACATTGCAGGCAACGGAACTCTGTATGCCTATTGGATTGCAGAAGCAGAAATAGGCGGCACAATCATATGGAACTATGATTACGGTTCGGGCGTCACCAATGAAAAGGTGACCTCCGGTATTGAGATACAGCTTTTAAGAACATCTCAGAGCAGCGCCGGCGAAACAGCCGTGCCTGTATCGGGAGCGACTGCTACAATAGGCTCTTACACATTATCGGCAGACGGAACGAAAAATACTGCAAATTACTCCTTCGGCAGCTTTCCCGTTATTGATGAAAACGGCAATGCGTACACATATATTGTTAAAGTGTTAAATACTCCGTCAAATTATACTTCGTCTGTAAATATCGTTTCTTTAAATGAGCAGAATATAACGGTGCAGTTTTATGCACAGGACAACTGCTTTGACGCGGAATGGAAAATAAAGCTTTCCGGAGATGAGGCGTATATCGCTGACGGTATAAGACCTGACGCGGTGAATGTAAAGTTAACCTATGCCACAGCAGCCGACGGTGAATACAAGGTCATAACACAGCACGCAAATTCGTATGTGAAATGTGAATTGCAGCCGGACGGAACATATACAGGCTCATACCCTGTATGGAAAACACAGCCGGACGGCAGCACATATTATTACAAGCTTGAGATTGTTTCATATGAGAGAAACGGTAAAATATATGAAACACCCAAGTATTATAATTTTTCATTGAATGAAAGCACTGTCCCTATAACATATGACAGCGTAAACGACAGGTCAAGCAATGTCATGGAGGGCACGCTTGAATGTGATTCCTACAAGATTATATTTGACTCAAACGGCGGCAGACTTGAGAACTTTGAGAAGAACTATGTTATAATCAGAAAAGGCTTGACAGTAGCAGATTTTGGTTCGTATGTTCCGACATATCTCGGCGCTTCAAACCGTAGATTTTTAGGCTGGTACAGAGATTTAAACTATACCACACAGGCAACTGCCGATACAACGTACAGTTCTGATACAACACTGTATGCAAAGTGGGATACGCATAAGGTGACCTTTATGGACGGCACGGAAACGGTCGATTCCATTGATACATGGTGCGGTAATTCAGTGTCGGCTGCAAAGCTGCCGGAAACCGCTAAAACAGGCTATACCTTTGACGGCTATGAAACAGCCGCAGCTTATACTTATACCGAAAATTCAAATGCTCTGATACCTGCAAAGACAAAGCTGTACAACGAGTACGGCGATTATGTGGGCGGTACTGCATGGTTTATCCATAGCGATGTTGTAATGAATGCCATATGGAAGCCGCAGGTACATACGGTAGACTTCAACCTGAATTATCCCGACTGCGGCCCGTGTGACCCGAGAGCAACAACTGTTACATACGACAGCACATACGGCGATAACCCGAATGGAGGACTTCCGGCTCCGATGCGTGACGGCTATACCTTTGCCGGCTGGTACACCGCGTCAGAGGGCGGTGAGCAGATAAAAGATGATACAAAGGTTCAGATAACATCTGCACAGACGCTTTACGCCCACTGGATGCCGAATACATATACAGTAACCTTTGACGCACAGGGCGGAAGCTGCGATGAAACAAGCAGACAGGTAACTTATAATACAGCATACGGCGATTTGCCTGTGCCGGAGCGCCCGGAATATATATTTGACGGCTGGTACACCCAGGCAGACGACGGCAATCTTGTTGTGGCAACAACAAAAATGACAACAGCAAACGACCATAAGCTTTATGCACAATGGCTGCCGATAGTAGATATAACATTTGATGCCAACGGCGGTGAATGTGATACACCATCAAAGAGCATTGTATATGATGAGGAGGAAACAATCACATACGGCACACTTCCGACACCGACGCGCGCAGGCTATACCTTTGACGGTTGGTTCACAGACCCGACAGCCGGAACAGAAGTAACAGAGGACACTGTATTTACAAGTGAATCAGACCACACGCTGTATGCCCATTGGAGGGCAAATCAATATACGGTAAGACTTGAAAAAAGACTTGTAACGCCCGTATCGGAGGAGCTTACAGTCACATATGACATGACACCTGATGATGTAACGCCGCCTGTAGTTGAGGGCAGAATTTTCGGTGGATATTACACTAAGCCGGGCGGTAACGGAGAGCAATATATCGGCGCTGACGGCAAATGGCTGGCGCCATATACAGATACGGAAAATAAGGTTCTTTACGCTTACTGGTACGTTGAGGAACTCAAAGGTACAGTAACAGCAGATTATACATATACCCATGATGAAACAACGATTATTATTGAGGAGGAGCATAAGGTAAAGCAAGCGGCGGTAAACCTTACAGTATCAAGCAATACAGCAAATGCCGCTCCGCAGATATTGCAGCTTGTGGAAGCTGGGGACGGAAAAACGGCTTCTGCACCATACAGCTTTACGGGTATATTCCCATATGAGGATGAAAACGGAATCATATACAATTATGTTATTGATGTAGATGAAGTAGACGATTATACCATTGAAAAAACAGCAGTAAGAGCCAATGGCATTGATTTTCTTCTTGACTATAACCCGGATAAGTTTGACGTAAAATGGAGGATATATCTTGATGACGGTATATCGTCAATTCTTCCTGACACTGTGAATGTCAAGCTGATGCGCCGCCGTACAGATGACCCGAGTGACCCTTGGGAAATTATTGCGCTGCATACTGATAAATCTGTGCCTTGTGTAAGAAGATACGACGCTGAAAAGCAGGAGCGTTATTTTGAGGGCTATTACCCTGCATTAAAAAATGTGGCAACGACCAACATTCCATATGAATATACAATAATGATTGATTCTTATGTGGTAAACGGCGTGGAGACCATATGTACAGACAACACAATAGACAATTACAGTCCAATGGCAGTAACGCAGACGAGCAGATATGCGGAAAACGAAATTCCTGCTGTAATTGAGGCTGAAATCAAGGTAAATACATATGACGTAACCCTTGACACAGATGAACACAGCCAAGCTGCGGCTGCTGACGGATATAACGCAGACCGGGTTATCAGTTCAGACAGCTTTAAGTTTACGGTTACACCGAACGAGGGATATGTAATTGACAGGGTAATGACAGATGGAGCGGAGATGACATTGGGCACTGACGGTCTTTATACAATAAATAACATAACAGAGGATAAGACCGTTACAATAACGACAAGACCCGCTACATATAATGTGACACTTGAAACAAACGGCGGAACAATAAACAACGGTAATATTACAGAATATACCTACGGCACAAGCGCGACACTTCCGACAGATATTACAATGGATGGTTATATTTTCAGGGGCTGGTATGTAAACGCAGGCTTCAGATATGACCCGGTAACGGAAATTCCTGTGGGAACTATGGGTGATGTGACCTATTATGCAAAGTGGGAACGCGCACCATATGATGTATCTTTCGATATAAATTACGAGGGCGGAACTAATCCAGCTTCTATACAGGTAGTTGTAGGCAACGCATATGGCGAGCTTCCGACTTCAACGCGCACAGGCTATACCTTTGACGGCTGGTACACAGCAGCCGAGGACGGCAGCTTAGTAACAGACATCACAGACGTTACAAATGAAAATCCGCATACTTTATATGCGCACTGGACGGCAAACACATACAAGGTAACGCTTGACACAAGAACAGGTATAATCAGATCAAATGATGTGACTTACGGAGAAACACTGTCAGATGTGAGAGTACCGACTATGCTTGGATATACCTTCGGCGGATATTATGACGGTTACGGCGGAAATGGAGATAAGTATATTGACGCGGACGGTACATGGGTAAATGGCACATATACAAAAACGAGTGATTTGACACTTTATGCTTACTGGTACCGTGATAAGATTTACGGTGATGTGGAAATCTATTACCATGCTATCAATACCCCGGAGGAAAAAGTTCAGAACGCAACAGTAAATCTTAAATACAGCACAACTGCCGAGCATCCTGTCACATTTAATACGGAGAGTGTAACTGATACGCAGAAATATAGCTTTACAGGCACTTTCCCATATGAGGACAGTACAGGAAATCCATATATTTACGAATTAAGTATTAATGATGTTACAAATTATACTACAACCTCAGAGGCTACGCCTTACGGCATGGACTTTATTCTGGCGCATGACCCCGATGAATTTGACGTGGACTGGAAAATAACTACAGACGACTGTGACAGTAGTAAGCTTCCCGAAAAGGTTAACGTAAAGGTGACATACCGTCTGGGTACTGTATGGAATATCATAAATCAGCACCTTACAACGTCAGTTGAATGTGCGCTGAATGAGGACGGAACATATACAGGCTCATACCCTGTGTGGAAGTATATTTCCGGAACTACCTCGCCGTATTATTATTCGATAGAGGTTGTTTCATATGTGATTGACGGTGAAACTATATTCTGCGAACAGCGTAATACAATCAAGGGCTATAATACTTTAACGCCGAACAATTCATATTATGATACGGAATTGGATAAAAATTCAAATACCATAACGGCGGCGTTGACGGAATTTGTAACACCCGCGGAACCATCACCGTCCCCGACAGCAACTGCCGCGCCGACGGAGTCACCGTCCCCGACGGCGACACCAACAGCCACACCTAAGCACAGTGGCGGCGGAGGAGGAACATATGTAAACATAACGCCAACACCTTCGCCTGCGGCAACAGTTTCACCGACTGCAATACCTTCGCCTCCTGATAAACCGCGGCTTGATACCGAGCATCATTTTGCATATGTCTACGGTTATCCGGAGGGTAATGTAAGACCGGAAGCCAATATAACAAGAGGCGAGGTTGCGGCAATATTCTACAGACTTCTTTCACAGGAGTCAAGAAATATGTATGAGGCAACAAGCAACAGCTATACTGATGTGGACAGCGGATTGTGGTCTAATGAAGCAATTTCAACTATGACAAAGGCGGGAATTATTTCGGGATATGATGACAATATGTTCCGTCCCGAAAATTATATTACACGAGCTGAATTTGCGGTAATTGCGGCACGCTTTGACAGTATGACATATGACGGTGAAAATAAATTCACCGATATAGACGGTCACTGGGCGCAGAATTATATTAACCGAGCGGCGCAAAAAGGCTGGGTTTCGGGTTACGAGGACAACACCTTCAGACCTGACTGCTTAATTACACGCGCAGAAGCAATTTCACTCATAAATCGTGTACTTGGCAGACTGCCCGAAACAACGGAGGATTTGCTTGATAATATGAATGTATGGAGTGATAATGCGGACACGAACGCATGGTATTATATCGCGGTACAGGAGGCAACAAATGGCCACGCATATGATCTGAAATCGGATAATACACATGAAAAATGGACAGAACTATTAATAGAAAATAAGTAATACGAATTGAAAACCGCATACGAAATATAAAGAACCGAATTTGTCAAAAAAGCAAGCTGACAAGTTTGGTTCTTTATTTTTCGTTCGGAGGGTTTGACTGAGAAATCGTAGAATTAAAGCATTTATAAATATATCTGCTAAGGTGCGGAAAAGGTGCTGTTTTTATGCTATGATATAAACAGCGATTGACTTATGCTGTTGCAATAATATATAATACACATATACCGGAATAGGGAGGATACAGCTATGCTGAATTTTGAAGAAATGATTATGCTTAATGTATCGTTATATGCGTTTTCCATATTGGTCACGCTGTTTTTGCTGATAGGCACGGTTACGGATAATGAGCGAAAAAAACCGTTTATAATCAGCTTCATTTTTTTGCTTATTTCAAATATATTTATGCAGCTGGGAGAAGCAGGTATTTGGTTATTTGAAGGTTCGCCTGACAATGTTATTTTGCTTTATCTGTCTGCACAGGCGTCGCTTGTGTTCAACTATGTGCTGGTAATCAGCTATATATATTGCCTGACGAGTTTTATAAAAGAAAAAACGTCTGTTTCTCTCGTTCCGGCCCGTGTAATGATGGGGATTTGCACAATATTTATTTTACTTTTGTTTATCGCACTGCCAAACGGATGGTTTTTCTCTTTTGATGAGGAGGGATATATTGTATACGGCTCGCTGTATGGCCTTGTCAGATTGTCCGGTGCCTTTTTTGTGATTTTTGAAATGCTGTTTGTGCTGAAATTTCGTAAGGTGCTGACGCTGCGCGGAACATTGATTCTGATTTCATTCAGTGTATTGCCGCTGACGCTGGCTATTACTATGCAGTTTTGGTGGTATCCGACGCCGGAGTATTTATCTTTAACGCTGTCTTTGATTATGATTTATGTTCTGTTTCACGGAGAAACCACACGGCAGCTTGCAGAGAAGAAGCTGCAGCTGGCACAACAAGAAACACAGCTTACGGAAAGCCGTATTTCCATTATGCTTTCCCAGATACAGCCGCATTTCATGTATAATATGCTTACAACAATAATGTATCTGTGCAGAACCGACCCGGAGGAGGCGGAGAAAACAGTAGGAAAGTTTTCGCGCTATTTAAGAGCCAACATGGACTCTCTTACTTTAAAGCAGTGTATTCCGTTTGAAAAGGAAATGAACCATGTAAAAACCTATTTGTCACTTGAAAAAAAACGTTTCGGAGACAAACTGAGAGTTGAACTTGACATAAATGAAAAGGATTTTATGCTTCCTTCGCTTACAATACAGCCGATTATTGAAAATGCCGTTAAATACGGTATGAGGAAAAAGAAAGAATTAAAAATACTGCTAAATACCTATTCTGACAATGATAATTATTACATTGAAATCATTGATAATGGCAGGGGATTTGATGTGAATGAAGTAAAAAATGACGGCAAATCACATATAGGTATAGAAAATGTAAAGAACAGACTGCATATGATGTGCGGAGGAGATCTGACAATAGACAGCGTGCCGGAAACTGGAACAACAGCTGTAATCAATATCCCGAAGCCTAAGAGATAAAGTAAGCCCCGGTGGTACCTGAGTGGGTACCGCCGGGGCATTTTGTTATTTACAGAATATTATTTTCAAGCGCTGCAAGTGTCATTTCAGCCCAGCTGTATTGCGACATATATTCACCTCTATAGCTGTTTACAGCCGCGGTGTCATGCTGAAGATATTTATAGTAATCACATTCCAACTTTTGAGTATTAACCGCAAAATGATTGCGCTTGCATATGAACACATCTTCAGCATTACATTCCTTAAGCGTTTTTCTGATATACGAAATCAGATTACGGAAATAGTGGCGGTTTGACTCGTCAGCCGCCGTATCACCCCAAAGAATTGCACACAGCTCGCCTGTATCCACAGACGCACCGCGGCGGTCTATAAGATATGCAAAAATCTCCTTTGCCTTGCTTCTGACAAATCTTACGGGTTCGTTTTCATAAAACACCTCAAAGTTGCCGAAGCACTGAACCCGCAGTTTGTTTTCGTTATATTTTACAGGCGTTCTCAGATTATTGAGAGCGTCCTCTATATCTTCTTTTAATGCAGGCTTCAAAACATATCCGCTGCAATGCAATCTTATTGCCTCCAATGCGTATTCGGAATAGCCCGTCACAAAGATTATATTTGTATCCTTATAAATTTCCTTTAATTCCTTTGCAAGCACAAGCCCGTCCTTTTCAGGCATTGAAATATCAATAAAGGCCACATCAAAATTCTGACGCTTTGCCTCGGCTATTGCGTTATCACAGTCATCAAAGCATATAATATCCGCGTCCGGAGCGACCTCTGACACAACCGAGTTTAAATGCCTGAGCGCCATATCTTCATCATCAATAAGCATAATTCTCATTTTCTTATATCCCTTTCAGTGCAGTTCACTGTAATTATTATATTATTATACCACAGAAACAGCACCTTTTCAGCACCTCAATGATAAAAATTTTTTGTAAAAATATACATTGTAACAAGCTAAAAAGGTGCGGAAAGGGTGCTGTTGCTGTGGTAAATTTAGAAAAAATAATTATGTTTATATTTATTTTATTTAGAAAGGGATGTTTATAGTGAAAAGAATTATCAGTGTGCTTTTGACAGCAGCGATGCTGGTTGGCTTACTCCCGGTATTACCGGTTTTTGCCGAGGAAGAACCGGTATTATTAGAAGTACAGAGATTGGAGGATGCGGAGTATGACGAAGCCTTGTCATATGTTATGATGGGAACCGTGCAGTCCGAGGTTGAGGAAAGAGGCAGATATATCCTTACGGTTTTCCGTGAGGGAAATACCTCCGTTGAATCGGCTGTTGACCTTAAAACTGCCGATGTGTCAGCAAAGTACGGATTTGATTACATAATTGACGATGA
>CAJKEB010000041.1 GCA_905198865.1 uncultured Eubacteriales bacterium | reverse complement strand
TCCAGTCTGGGATTTTATCCGGTATGTCCGGCCAGCGATCAGTATGTAATCGGGGCTCCGCTCGTGAGAAAAGCCACGGTGAATTTGGAGAACGGAAAGAAAATTGTAATTACTGCTCCGGATAATAACAGTGAAAATTGTTATATTAAAAAATTGAAGATGAATAAGAAGGAATATGATAAAAACTATTTCACTTACGAAGATTTAATAAAGGGGGTGACTTTACAATTCGATATGAGCGATAAACCGAATACCCAACGGGGAACGAAAGCGGCTGCTTTCCCCTATTCGATGAGCGAATAAAAGGAGTTATTTGAATAGAAAGAAGTGCCTGAATTGATTCAGGCACTTCTTTTTTGGTATTCTGGGACGGACCTTTCGTCCCAGAATACCTATTGAGTAAGGATTACAATTTATTGGTCATTTATTATCGTTTTGAAATCTTAAAATAGGCTTTATTTGTAGAGCAGATCATACTTGTATTCTATTAATAATATCAATTACATGAAAAAACTCAATTTATTAGCTATCGGAGCAGCTTTATGTTTGGCTGGTTGTAAAACAGCCGAATATAAGGCTGCTGTGAAGAATGATTTACGTGCACCGGCTTATCCTTTGGTGACTATCGATCCTTATACTTCAGCCTGGTCGACGAGTGACGAGTTGTACGGAAGTCCGGTGAAACATTGGACCGGACGTGAAATGTCGATGTTGGGAGTGATCAAAGTCGACGGCGAATGTTATCGTTTTATGGGGGAGGAAAGAATCCCGATGAAACAGTTGTTGAAACCTTCTGAAAGGGAAGCTTGGGAAGCAGTCTATACCTTTGAGCAACCGAAGGGAAATTGGACGGCAGTAGAGTATGATGATATTGCCTGGAAAAAAGGAGTAGGTGCTTTCGGTACGGAGGGGGAACAGGCTACTAAAACCGTTTGGGAGGGGGAACATGTATGGGTGCGCCGGGTTTTGGAGCTGGATGAAAGTGATCTCGGAAAACCCCTGTTGATGGAATATTCACACGATGATGATTGTGAGATGTATATCAACGGAGTGGAAATTCTGAATAGTGGCAATACGACGGCAAATAACCGGAAGTTGCAACTGCCCGAAGAAGCGATGAAGGTCTTGAAACCGGGAAAAAATATTATCGCTGTGCATTGTCACAACCGGGTGGCTGCCGGTTATCTGGACTTCTGTTTGTGGGAGAAACAAATCGACAAATCGGTTTTTGCCAGGACTGCAACACAAACTTCTGCCAATGTGATGCCTACTCAGACTTATTATACTTTTGAATGCGGAGGGGTGAAACTGGATGTTATTTTTACAGCTCCTTTATTGATGGATAATCTCGATCTGATGTCGCGGCCGGTGAATTATGTTACCTATCAGGTTGCTTCTACCGACGGGAAACCGCATGAAGTGGGAGTATATTTCGAGACGACTCCCCAGTGGGCGCAACACCGCATTTTTCAGCCTGTACAATGTGAGTTGAAAGAGACTGCCGGTCAGTATCTGTTGAAGACCGGTACTAAAGAACAAAAAATCCTGGGACGCCGGGGAGACGATGTGATGATCGATTGGGGATATTTCTATATGGCTTGTGATAAAGGTAAAACGGTACAGATCGGAAAGTCGGATGAGGTGAAAAATCAGTTTAAACAGGCTACAGCTTTGAAAAACAGTTGTGATCCGTCTTTATCCGGAGATTTGACCGTGGAACTGGAAGTGCTGGCCATTGCTCAGGATTTGGGACAGGTAGCGGGTGAGACAACTTCCGGGTATATTCTGTTGGGATACGACGACCTGTATGCTATCCAATATTTCGGAGAAAACAGGCGTCCTTATTGGAACCGGAAAGGGGATAAAACTATCGAGGGAGAATTGAACGCGGCTGCAACAGAATATGCCGGCATTATGGATCGTTGTGCTGATTTTGATGTACAATTGATGAATAAAGCTGCGGCTGTCGGTGGGAAAAAATATGCTGAATTGTGTGCCTTGGCTTATCGTCAGGCCATTGCTGCACATAAGCTGATCGAAGATAAAGAAGGAAATCTGATTTTTCTTTCTAAGGAGAATTTCAGTAACGGTTCAATCGGTACCGTCGATATTTCCTATCCTTCTGTGCCTTTGTTTTTGGTTTACAATACCGATCTGGCGAAAGGATTGATGAATCATATTTTCTATTACAGTGAGAGCGGAAAATGGACGAAGCCTTTTGCGGCTCATGATATCGGTACTTATCCTTTGGCTAACGGCCAGACCTATGGCGGGGATATGCCGGTTGAAGAGAGCGGTAATATGCTGACTATGGCTGCAGCTGTCTGCATGATCGATGGCAATGCCGACTATGCTGCCAAACATTGGGAGGTAATGACCACCTGGGCCAATTATTTACTCGAGCATGGAATGGATCCTGAAAACCAACTCTGTACCGATGATTTTGCGGGGCATTTCGCTCACAATACCAACCTGTCGGTAAAAGCTATTATGGGAATCGCTGCTTACGGTAAGATGGCCGAAATGCTCGGTAAGAAGGATATTGCTGCCACTTATCTGGGCAAAGCGAAACAGATGGCACAACAATGGGAGCAAATGGCAGCTGACGGTGATCATTATAAACTGACTTTCGATAAAGCCGGAACCTGGAGTCTGAAATACAATATGGTGTGGGATAAACTATTTAAAACCGACCTTTTTGCCGACGATATTTATAATAAAGAATTGGCTTATTATCCGACAAAAGCGAATAAGTACGGAGTTCCTTTGGACAACCGGGCGGATTACACCAAGTCGGATTGGATCCTATGGGTGGCATCGCTGACCGATGATCCGGCCGTATTCGGACAATTGGTCGATCCGGTGTGGCGTTATGCCAATGAGACTCCCTCGAGAGTGCCTATCAGTGACTGGCATATGACTTCCAGCGGACATCAGCGTGGATTTCAGGCTCGTTCGGTTGTCGGCGGATATTTTATGCCTTTACTGAAAAGTAGAATGAAATAATTAAAATATCGTCTGATTATTGATAAAATATTGTGTTATAATATTTTATATAATTCCGGAACTTTTTGCGGATTTAACAGTCATATATGATATGGACAATATCAAAGGCTGATTATATATTAAAATCAGTAATTGACTTGACTATATTGACTATTTCCTAAAGGAGAGTGATTTATTTGAAAAGAATAATCGGACTATGTGCCGCTTTATCTGTGTTGGTAAGTGTTTTCGCCATGCCATCGGTCAGTGCGTACAGCTCAATCCAAAAGGCCGGTACATTTGTGGGCGAGGCTCAGTATACGGATATTGTGACATATGTTAATCACTATGCAATTCCGTCGTGGATTGTAAACGGATATCCGATGGTTGCAGTTGAAGATTTGGACAAGTATGGATTTGACGTGATTTGGAACGCTTCGGAACGCACTCTGCGTGTTTACCGTAACTACAATGAAAATTACCCGAACCCTATCCCCGTTTATCTTCCTGAAACAAAACTTCTTGGCACAAAGCTGTTTGACGTATACACATCTGATGTTAAAGTTTATGCAAATGATTATGAGTATCAGATGCAAGGCTTTTCTGCAATACCGGGCTATACCTTTATTTATGTAGGCGACTTGACCTCGCTGGGTGCGACGATGTATTTTGTGAGTGAGAATAAAGCGGTAAATATCTGGATAGACGGCATGAATATCACCGAGTATCAGAGACCGACCACTACAAAGGCTCCGACTTACAGTATACCGCAAACGACTTCAAGCAGTGCATCTGAATCCAATATTACATATTATGATTATATTGACGATAACATGCCGGCTTGGGCAAGAGAGACTATAACGAAGTTAGTTAATAAAGGCTACATTGTCGGCGATGCATACGGCAGACTGCGTCTCACAGAAGAGGATCTGAGATATTATGTCGTGAATGACAGAGCCGGTATCTATGGTGAATAAGACAGTTTTCAGGGCTTCCGCTTGCGGAAGCCCTTTTTGCTCCAAAAGGACTGGTGATATAAATTATAGTTTGACGTGGAGTTATTGCAAGCTAAGCTTGCAGCCGGACACCGACCATGCAATGGGCGGTAATGCAAACTGCGGTAGGGCGGCTTGCCGCCTCGGAGGTGCGCAGCCGCCTCGCCGAAGGCGATTTAATATGTTATAGACATTTTGAATACTCATCTCAATGCACCTTGACAGGTGCGGAGCCTGCGCGCCTAACGTGCTTGCTTTGTTATTGCATATCTAAGGCTATTAATGACTTTACACACTTAGATGCTATAATTACAATAGCGAATACGCACTTGCTACGCAAGTCCGGTCACAGCAAGCCTACCGATGCTTGCATTAAACCGCCGAATTGCGGTTTACCAATTTGGATTTAAAACCTTTTCCCAAAAGGTTTGTGCGCGATAAACCATAATTTTACATTTAGTGATGCATTTCAGCTGTAAAAAGTGTGTGTACATCATATATTTTTATTGCATTTTCTTCGGTTATGTAATATAATCAGTATAAAACTAAGAGAGGTGATACTATGAAGCGTAAGACATACTACATTATTGCGGCGGTTTGGTTTATGATGCTGCTTGTCGTAATTGCTGCAAGTTTCCTGCCTATTGTTGATGCGTATACTCAGAGCCGGATTAAGTCTTACTTGATTTGGGTCGTGCTGGTTGGCGGCTTAGCGATGATTTTACTGCGCCGTATGGTGGACGATGATAAATAATCCATATTTTTTTATATTTTTATGAATCGCTCCACGTTATGACAAATTTCTTTATTGCATATGATTATAATACTTCTGTAATAAGTTTTTAACATTTTTGTTAAACAGTATTTGGAGGTATTATTTTATGAAAAACACCGAACTTATGCCCATAGAGGTGTCGCTCAGCGTACCGAAAAAGAGCAGAAAGAAAAAGAAGCTGATTATTGACGTAAAGCCGGCGGACGTGCTTATACGAATGCTCGGACTTCTTTTTGCAAGAGCTGTTCCCATTTACGGTATGGCGCCTTTAGGGCTTTCTTTTTTGACTCTTGACCGAAAGTTTTCGATTAAGAGCATAATCAATCTCATCTTTGTCTGCGCCGGTTACATATTGCTTTTTGATTTTAACATGGCTGTGCGCTATATCCCTGCGTGCATAATATTCCAGCTTGTGCTGTTTGTTATGGAATACAATACCAATGTGTCGCTGTATTTCATTTCGGCGGCGGCCGGAGCGGTGCTGCTCGTGTGTGAGACTGCGGCGCTTTTGTGGACAGGCTTCACAGGAGCAGAGTTTGTTCTGGTTCTCTGTGACGTAACGCTTATGCTTGCCGGAATAATAGTATTTGACCGTACAGGCGAGCTTTTGCTCAGAAGAAAGAGTCTGAACCGCCCCTTCGTCCTTGATGAGAAAATCAGTCTTTGTATTATGGTGGAAATTATTCTTGTGGGAACAAGATCTCTGACAATAGCCGATACGTTTAATATTGCCAATTTCCTTGCATGTCTGGTAATCGCTCTTGCGGCGTACGGCGGTCACGGATATACAGCGGCAGCTGTCTGCGGTGTGTGCGTCGGAATACCGATAGGGCTCGGCGGCGGCTTTGCGGAGACCGTTGCAGTGTGCTCTATATGCGGTCTGGTCTGCGGTGCGGCGGCGTACTTCGGCAGAGTGGGAGTGAGCGCAGCGCTCCTTGCCTGCGGCGGCGTGTTTACGCTTTTTGCCGGCATTGATATCGGCACCGAGCATCTTCCGAATATTTATGAATTTGCGGCTGCGGCGCTTGCCGCATATGTTATACCTGAAACAGCCCCTAAGGTTATCGGCAGAATTATTGACTTTACGCACGATGACAACGGAAAAACCGAGCGGTTTAAGGCGTTTGTTACCGACAAGCTGATGCGTATGTCGGATTCGTTTTACGAGCTGTCACGGACATTTGCGGAGATTTCGGACAAGCAGAGCAATGTAGATATGAGCGATGTATCGCTGATGTTCGACACTGCGGCAGACAGGGTGTGCAAAAACTGCAAAAAAGCCGGCTTCTGCTGGCAAAAAGACTTTAACGCCACATATAAGACGATGTTTAAGTTCCTTGAGATAATGGAGCGCAAGGGCGGCATCACACTTCAGGATGTGCCGCAGTGCTTCAGTGATAAGTGCGTTCGGCTCCTGCCCCTGGTTACCGAGATAAACCGGCTGTTTGAGGTCTACAAGATAAATCGTGTGTGGAAGAGCCGCCTTGCCGAAAACCGTGAGCTGACGAGCGAGCAGTTCAAGGGGATTTCTGAGATAATAAAAAACGCAGCGGACGAAATAAGCGAGGAAAAAACGGTTGATATAATAGCCTCAGATGAAATACGGGACGAGCTTGACGCGATTGGCGTAAAGACCGAGAGGGTTGATGTGCTGCGTGATAAGAACCAAAAATACACTGTCGAGCTTAGCATAATAGGCTGTGAGGATCCGAAGGTGTGCCGCACTAAGGTACGTTCGGTTATTAAAAATATACTTGGTGTAAATGTTGCCGCGCCCGGAATGGACTGCCGCGAGGTTGGCAGAGGAAAATGCCGTATGCGGTTCTGCCAGGTTGAAGGCTTTGACACTGTTGTCGGTATAGCAAGCCGAAGCAGAAGTGCAGAAAGCGGCGATAAGCATTATACAAGCTACTTAAATGACGGCAAGTTCGTTGTTACGATAAGCGACGGCATGGGAACGGGGCATAAGGCGGCGGTCGAAAGCGACGCTATCGTCAATCTGCTCGGAAACTTTCTGGAGGCCGGTTTTGACAAGACGATTGCCGTTAAGCTGGTTAATTCGGTCATGGTGATGAAGTCGGCGCACGACGCATTTGCAACTGTAGATATGTGTGTTATAGATTTGTATACCGGTCAGGTCGAGTTCATCAAGAACGGCGCCGAGGCGAGCTACATCAAGCATAAGGACCATACCGAAACGGTCAGAGCCGCATCGCTGCCCATAGGAATAGTGTCGATTGTGGACATTGAAGCGTTTGCGCGCACGCTTGAGAACGGTTCGGTCGTTGTGATGACGAGCGACGGTGTCATAGGCAAAAATAACGACGACCTGTGGCTCAGAGAGCTTGTCGAGTCAGTTGATATTGATCTGAAGCCGGATGACCTTGCGCAGATTATTCTTGACGAGGCGATAAAACGCCGCGGAGCAACCGACAAAGCCGGAAACACATTAGACGATGATATGACAGTAATATGCGTAAAAATGAAAGACCGCCGCAACCCTTCGGCACGGCGGATAGTTAAGCAGCCCAAGGCTGCGGTGTTATAAAATTACCTCTCTTAGCACAGCGTATGTCATATATCCCGCGTAGGTCAGAACCATCAGAATACCCGGCAGACGATCAATTTTATTTTTAGCAAACGTAACCAGATACACAGCCAAACAGAAGATGATAAACAGTATCAAATCAATCACCGAAACCCCCGAAACTGCAACGGGACTGATTGTGGCGGAAAGACCCAGAACACCAAGGAGGTTAAAGACGTTAGACCCGATAACGTTTCCCATGGCGAGGTCGTTTTCGCCTTTTTTGGTTGCGACAAGCGATGTTACGAGTTCGGGCAGAGAGGTTCCGACAGCAAGCACTGTTAGACCGATGATAGTATCACTCATACCGAGCGCAGCGGCAATATCGCCGGCTGCGTCAACTGTCAGGTCGCCGCCGATAATTATTCCGGCAACGCCGAGAAGCGTAAATAAGATACTTTTAATCGGTGACATTGTCTTGACATCCTCTGGGGCGGCAGCGCTTCTGCCGCTCATTGTCGCATAAACCAAATATCCGAGATAAGCCAGAAGACCGCAGAAAAGTATAATTCCCTCGGTTCGGTTTATTACATAACTCGAACTGCCGGTAAATATGCTGTTCACACACATAAACAGTAGGATTACTGCAATAATGATTGAAAACGGAAAGTCACGCCTTTTTATATCCTTCGATACCGGCAGAGCCTTTATCGCCGCACACGCACCGCTTACTACAAGGAGATTAAAGAGGTTCGAGCCGAGCACATTGCTGATTACAATGTCATTGCTGCCTTTGATTGCCGCGCTGACACTTACCGCCATTTCAGGCGCGCTTGTACCGAACGCAACGATTGTAAGACCGATTATTATGCTCGGAACCTTCAGCAGCCCCGCGATTGACGAACTGCCGTCAACGAACAAGTCCGCTCCCTTGATAAGCAATACAAACCCGATAATGAGCCATATAAACATTAGAATATTATCCATTTTTTACCTCCGCATGTTTTTTTATGAATTATACCATGCCAGCGGCTAAAAATCAATATTAAATAAGCGCTTCTTTTCTGCAAAAATAAGCCAAACGTCCTACGTTTGCGAAATCATGCTGTACTTCTGTGATTAAGAATTTGGATTATCCGTTCAATTCTTCTTCGATTTTGAGCAGTCTGTTATACTTTGCCACTCGTTCGCCTCTTGACGGCGCGCCGGCTTTGATAAGTCCTGAGTTTACTGCGACGGCAATATCAGCTATGGTTGAGTCGTCGGTCTCGCCGCTTCGGTGCGAAATTATTGCCGAATATCCGTTCGACTTGGCAAGATTAATAGTCTCCAGCGTCTCGGTGAGCGTTCCTATCTGGTTCGGCTTTATCAGAATGGAATTTGCAATCCTGAGATTTAACCCTTTTTTCAGTCTTTCTTTGTTGGTCACAAACAAGTCGTCGCCGACAAGCTTGATTTTATCACCGAGCTTATCGGTCAGCTGTTCCCAGCCCTCAAAATCGTCCTCTGCCATGCCGTCCTCAATCGAAATTATAGGGTACTTATGGCAGTAATCGTTCCACATACCGACCATGTCCTCGCGGCTGAGCATTTTACTTTGCTTCCAGAAGTAATACTGTCCGTCCTCGCCGGCTTTCTGCGCTTCGTTGTACATCTCGCTTGCGGCGGGGTCAAGTGCAAGAGCAAACTGTTCGCCGGGTGTAAAGCCCGCTCTTTGGATAGCGTCAACGATGAGCTTAAGCGCCTCCTCATCGCTTGACAGGTTAGGCGCAAAACCGCCCTCGTCGCCGACTGAGGTCGAATAGCCTTTATCTTTCAGTATGCCTTTGAGGGTATGGAATACCTGCGCACACCACATGAGGCTTTGCTTAAACGAGTCCGCACCAATCGGAACAACCATGAACTCCTGAATACTGAGCGAATTGTCAGCATGGCGGCCGCCGTTGATTATATTCATCATGGGCTTCGGCAACTTTAGTCCACCGACTCCACCGATATACTGATACAACCCGATACCGAGCGAGTTAGCCGCCGCATGTGCGCAGGCAAGCGATACGCCTAAGATAGAATTTGCGCCGAGCTTTGACTTGTTCGCCGTTCCGTCAAGTCTTATCATTTTTCTGTCGATTGCCGCCTGATCTATTATATTCATTCCCGTCAGATTTTCCGCCAGACATTCGTTTATTACCTTTACGGCTTTCTGTACGCCCTTGCCGAAATAGCGTTTGCCGTCACCGTCGCGCAGCTCATGCGCCTCGTACTGACCGGTTGAAGCTCCCGACGGAACCGAAGCTTTGCCGACGCCTCCCTCGTCGGTGTATACCTCAACCTCTACGGTCGGGTTGCCCCGTGAATCAAGTATTTCACGTGCGTAAATATCCTCAATGCCTATATATGATTTCATAAGCTCTCCTTTCGGTACAATATTTTGTAAAATTTTTGTTTAATATATTATTTCACTGATATTTGGATTTATACATTACTTAAATATTTAAAAATCAAATATTATAAGTGAATTTCATACGTGATAAATAAAGACTATTATGTTATAATTATATCAAAATCAATCCTGATTTGAGAAATATTAGGAAATTTTGCATAAATAATTATACAATGTATAGGAGGAAACCAAATGCAAAAAAAATTAACCTGCATGGCACTTGCTCTGACAATGGTTTTGAGTACACTCGTTGGAATGACGGCTGTATCGGCAGAGAATAATTCACAGCCGGGCGGAGAAATTGAAATGGCGGGAATAGAAATGAGCTATAATTTTAAATCTGAGGAAGTAAGCGGCGTTACGAATGTAAAGGCAGCGGATATTTACAGCGCCGAAAAGGGCTATGGATTTGTAAGTCAATCAAGCGCTTTAAGATCTTCAACATCTGCGCCTGTCAGAAAAGTTGACACATCAAGACTGACTCAGGACGAGACAGGCGTTAATATTACCGAAACCTCATCAACAACAACGGTGAGTACAGCGGGAGCTAATAACTATAACAACTACGGCGGTCTGATCTTCCGTGTTGACACAGCACCGGGCGCTTATAACGTTGTAGTTAAAACTACGACAGACGCCGGAACAGCTGCAATCAACGGAATGCAGGCATCAAGAATCACAAGCGGCGGCGCATGGGACGCAGCAGGTCTTGTACAGAAAACCGCTCCGGCAGCATGGGACGGTAATACATGGACATACCAATACGCCTCGGGCTTTGATTTTATTGAGATAGAGATTGAGCCAAAGACCAAAGACGGCGGCGCAGTAGGTCTTGAGAGCGTAGTAATAGAGCCGATTTCAAATAATGCTCCGGGCAGTAAACCTACAATACACATCCTTGGTGATTCTACACAAAAAACATATACGTTCGAAGAAGACAGCATGAGCTCATGGGGACAGACGCTCTACGCTATGTTTGATTCAGATAAGGTAAATGTTGTTAATTATTCAATGGGCGGCCGTGCCATGAAGAGCAATTATGAAGAAGGCCGTTTCAATGACCTGCTGATTAATGTCTGCGAGGGCGACTGTGTATTTATCCACTCGGCGCATAATGACGAGACAAACTATTCTACCGAAAGCTCCAGCGGTGCGCGCGACAGATTTATAAGAGGCGCAGATAAAACTCAGTATCCGGCATGGCTTGATATGTACTGCACGGCAATTGAGACAAGAGGCGCAACACCGGTACTCGTTTCAGGCGTACCCAGAACTAACAACGGAGCCGTACAGGTAAGCACTTCAAAGCCCAATGGCTTTAATCCGGACTCGCCCGGATTCATGAAGACTAAGGCGGCATCAGACGCAAATGCTGAATTTGTTGACCTTTTCAATCTCGCAAAGACAGAACTTGGAAGAATAGGCGCAGAGGAAACTATTGCTATATACCAGAGTCTTGAGGCAGGCGAATCACCTGGTAAGACAAACAGCGGTTCGTATGCAAACGGTCATCCTGACAATAAGGTTGACGGTACACACTATAAAGAGGCTGCCGGCAAGCTGTTCAGCCAGCTGATAGCCAAGAGCATTTATGACCAGAGCACTGCCACCGGTGCAAGCGACAAGATTAAAGAACTTGCAGGCTATCTTGATGCCGCTGTTCAGTCCGCAAGCACAAGCGGCGACTGGTCCGAAGTGTTCCCGGAACGCGCAAAGGACGTCAGCGAGGCAGCTGCAAACGGCTATCCGGCGTCAAATGCCAAGTACAGAAACCAGATTGAAAAGATGCTGCAGCTGGGCGTTATGTTCACGGACAGCGAAAACAAATTTAATCCAAAAGACAATATCAAGACAAACGACTTCATTGCCGCACTTTGCGCAATATGGGGTCTTGATACAACTGAATTCACAAAGTTCTATAATAGCGGCGATTTGACCCGTGAGGTAATGGCGGCGATTATTCTTGATGCTTATGAACTCAGATTCAGCAAGAGCGAAAACGGCAGCTGGAACAAGCCGGTTTACATGACCGACTATAACGGTACAGCGCTCTCACCGGACGACCCGAATTACGACCCGAACCTGACAGGCGCGAGCGCACAGTATTATCCTCTCGTCGGCTGGGGCAATCTCACTGACACAACTCAGATTTCGAGAGAGTATCTGGCAGACTTCCATGAGGTCTATAATCTCGGCCTTATGAGAAGCGAAAAGGGTATATCCCGCGGCAAGATGATAAACGGCACAGAGCTCGAGCCGAAAGCCGCTGTTACAAGAGAAAAGGCTGCTAAGGAGCTTTACTTCCTGTTCGGCTTGATTCAGAATAAGAAGTCAGAAAATCAGCAGACAACTATTCCATCGTCTTACGCCGGTACGGATCAAAATCCGATTGTATACACAGCGATAGATTATACTGCACCGGCGTATGAGTTCAGCAGTGTTGATATTTCTAAAAACGGTCTGCTTAGTGTCAGCCTTAATTATAACGGAACAGACACACCTTCAAACAAGCTGATTATTGACGTAATCAATATTGACGGTACACCGAAGGAGACAAAGAAGTATGACGTTTCCGGTTCCGGTGCGGTTCAGGGTATTGATGTAACGCTGACAACAGGCGAAAGTGTAAATATGTACGTTGTTGTAAGCGACTCTGATTTGACAAAGCTCAGTGTAGAGCGAAGCGCAACAATGACAAAAGTTGTTCTTCCGCCTAAGGAGTATACAGCAGCCACCGTTCCGGGCATTGAAAATGGAACAGTTGAGCTGACCAATCTCGGCGCAGCTAATACCGCATCTGATGAAATAAGCTTAGCAGCGCATAGTTTAGAGTGGGCGGCTTCCAAGAGCGTAAGCGCCGGCGAAACACTTATGGAAGGTCTTACGCCGATGATTGATATGACCTCCGGAAGTACAAGTGTCTCTTTTGACGACGGAAAAACATTTAAGACCTATGTGTCGCATGCAAGCACAAACGGTACTTTCGCCGATGGAATAATAACGGGCACAGCTTTAAAATTTGTTGCCCCTGCATCAGGCGTGTTTACCGTTTACTTAGTTGATGTGGGTGCAGGTAAGGAAGTATGCATATGCGAAGAAGGCACAGCATCCAAAACGGATGCGCTGTACTACGATAAGCCTGAAGTAAAATCCAAAGTAATGGCAAGCGTATCGGTTGAGGCAGGAAAGACATATTATGCCGCAGTGCTTGGCTCAAAGGGTAGATTTGTAGGCGCAAACTTCACTCCGGGAGCACCGGTTGTATCACTCAAGGCATACAACGGTGATACAGTTCAGATTAAGACTATTCCGAAAGTTGGCTACAGCGCTGACGCAAATGTAACGGTTACAGGCAAAGACGGCGACAATGTTGCTGTAACAGCTCAGAGCTCAGGCATATATACATTTGTTATGCCGGAATCTGACGTTTTAATTGATGTTGCCTTTGCCGAGGTAAGCTACGACTATGAGATAACTGAAGCCACTTTCGGCGCAGACGGTAATCTGACGGTTCAGCTTAAATATAATGGCACAGAGACAAATCCGACTGCAAAACTGCTTGTCGGCGTATATAATGCAGGCGATGATAAAGCAATGACAAATTCGGCAGTCTTTGATATAGAAGGCACAACGGTTAAAGATTTGTCCTTCACAAAGCCGGACGGCGGTAAGACCGTTAAGCTGTTCGTCTGGGACGGCACTGATAATATCATACCTCTCAGCTTAGTAACAACAGTAAGTATAAATTAATTATGCTTAATAATTTTAATAATTATTAATAGATTTCTTCCCAATTAGCAAAGAGACGGGCAAAAGCTCGTCTCTTTGTTGTATGTTCGTGTGTTGTGGTTCCATGCACAAAAAGCAGAAAACACATGCTTATGAATAAATGTAATTAATGGATTAGTTTATCGCCTATTGTTATACTTATAATTTGAAATTTTTCTAAATGGGATTTTTTTAGAGTTACCTTGTAAATTATAGTTTAATTGCATAAACATTGCAAGCTAAGCTTGAGCCGGACACCGCCCATGCAATGGGTGGTAATGCAAACTGCGGTAGGTGAGCTGTGAAACAGCGAACACGGAGGTGCGCAGCCGCCTCGCACTTGTGCGATATGAATGTGTAATCATATTAAATCGTCTTCGACGAGGGGACTGCTCGCCTAACGTGCGGACTTCGTCCGCCTACCGATGCTCGCATCAAACCGCCGAGTTGCGGTTTAATCATATAAACTATAATTTATACATAAAATTCGGTTCCGCCCAGTATTACACGGGCGGAACCGAGGGGGGTATTTAATCTTACATATTATGCGGACCGAAGTCGTATATATCATAATACGATTCAAGTTCATAATCGTTCAGCGGTTCAACCTGGATTAACCCGGTGCAGTCACACGCAGATATTGAGTTTCCCATTTCAAATTTATCGTCTATATCTTCTATTCTGCCCTCTGACTTTCTGAATCGTGACATTGATAAACTGTTCATATTTAATCATCCTCCCGATACTGCATCAAATTTGATATTTTATTTTAAATATCAATATAATTTTGCCACACAATTTTTGTATTATACAATAAGTATTTTTATAATGATGTTGTTTATTGTGTTTTTTTACCAATTAAATTGATAAATTTTCTTGCAGTTTGACGTTGCATATATTTAAATATTCTGATATAATTATTTGTATAATATATATTATTATACTACTTATATAAAATAAATTTTTATTTAAATTTGCCTAATCATATCTTATATCGGGCAAATGCATTTCAGATAAATGAAAGGGGAAATCAAAAATGGTTAAAGGAAATGTGGTTGTAGGTCAGTCCGGCGGTCCAACCTCTGTTATTAATTCAAGTCTTGTAGGTGTATTTAAAGCCGCAAAAGACGCCGGAGTTGAAAAGATTTACGGTATGAGAAATGGTATCGAAGGCTTTTTAAACCGTCGTTTTATTGACATGTCCGATTATGTAAAAAACGACTTGGATATTGAGCTTTTAAAGCGTACTCCGTCGTCATTCCTCGGTACATGCCGTTATAAGCTGCCGAGTGTCGAAGAGAGCGAAGCTACATATAAGCTCTTGTTTGACATTATGGACGAAATGAACATTAAATATTTCTTCTATATCGGCGGTAACGATTCTATGGACACTATCAAAAAGCTGTCAAATTATGCTCAGGAAATAGGCAGTGATATCCGCTTTATGGGTGTTCCAAAAACAATAGATAACGACCTTGCTGTAACAGACCATACGCCGGGCTACGGCAGTGCCGCAAAATACATCGCTTCTGCAATGAAAGAAATTATCCGTGATGTAAATACATATCCGTCCGAATCGGTTACCATTGTTGAAATCATGGGTAGAAATGCGGGCTGGCTGACCGCTGCTTCTGCACTTTCGAGAGCTGAAGATTGTCCGGGACCTGATCTTATTTATCTTCCGGAGGTTGTATTTGACTATGATAAGTTTATAGAGCAGGTTAAAGAAGTCAAAGCAAGAAAAAATGCAGTTATCATTGCTGTTTCAGAAGGTATTAAGCTGGCAAACGGCGAATATGTCTGCGAAGCGAATAAAGAGGCTACTTTTGAAGATTCATTCGGACATAAGTCGCTTGGCGGTACTGCACTTTATCTAGCCGACTATGTGGGCGCACAGCTTGGAATTAAGTCAAGAGGTATCGTGTTCAGTACCCTTCAGCGCTGCGCTTCTCATATAGTTGCAAGACGCGATATTACAGAAGCTTTTATGGCAGGCAGCGAAGCTGTTCAGGCTGCTCTGAACGGCGAAACCGGTAAGATGATTATCTTCACAAGAACATCAAACGAACCGTATAATATTGCTACATCAACATACGATGTCAACAAAATTGCAAACATTGAGAAGGTTATTCCCGATGAGTGGATAATCAATGACGGTACTTATGTTTCTGATGAATTCATCGCATACTGCCGTCCGCTTATTATCGGTGAGCTTATTCCGTTCATGGTTGACGGTCTGCCGAGACATCTGTATTTGGATTAATAATTGAATAAATTTTTCAGCGGCTGAGTTTTTTCTCAGCCGCTTATTTTTAAAATATTAATTTTACTGCCGGATTAAAAGACAAATTATAGTTTATGCGTCCCCTCAGTCGCCTGCGGCGACAGCTCCCCCGGAGGGGGAGCCTCCCCAAAAGCC
>CAJKEB010000040.1 GCA_905198865.1 uncultured Eubacteriales bacterium | reverse complement strand
GAGCGTCACCTTGCCAAGGTGAACGTCGCGAGTTCGAATCTCGTCTTCCGCTCCAAGTGATAAAAGACGCATATTTTTGCGTCTTTTATCATAATTATAATTAAACAGAAAATCGGCGCCATAGCCAAGTGGTAAGGCAGAGCTCTGCAAAAGCTTTATTCCCCAGTTCAAATCTGGGTGGCGCCTCCAACAGCAGCGGCGACTTTTCCATAAGTCGTCGCTATTTTAAAGTTACCATTTTTATAAATGGTGACTTTTTCAATTAATCTCTTTATAAACAATTGCTTTTGTTCTCGGCTTAAATCATCAAAATCCTTTATTTTTACAATGTAATGATCTAATTTTTCTTCGGTGATTGCTGAATTTTTTAATTTTTTGAGTTCTAATTCAGCTTCTTTTTGTTGTGCCTCCAGAGTTTTTAATCTTTCTTTAAGTTTGTCGGACGGGTTCTCTATAAGTAAGTCAATTACGCTGTTTATTTTACGTTCAAGTGAATTAATTTCACGCTTTATAAGGGTTATACTCTCGTCATTGTTATCATTTATTAATTTTGCATTATCAAGCAAAAACTTTCTTATTTCGTTGATAGCTTCATCAGAAAGAAGTTCCCTTATATAGTCGCAGACTAACTTCTCCAATTTATCACGACTAAACGTACGGTTACTGCACTGTTTTGTTCTTGCGTTGCGACTGCATTCATAGTCATAATAATGATTACCGTTTTTTGAATGTCTGTGTCCGCTCATTGTTTCACCGCACTCGCCGCATACCAGCACACCCGATAACAGGTAAGGCTCGATAGCTTTTACACGTCCGCTATGTTTTCTTTCTTTCATTTTCTTTTGTACCTCCCAAAATATTTCGCTTTCAACTATTTGTGGTAATGCGTTTTCTATAATTATCGGTTCGGACTTCTTCTCTCTGTAGGTTCCAACAGGATAGTAGATGTAATCGCCAATATATTTTCTGTTTTTCAATATAGCGTTAAAAGATGATTTGCCAAAAGGCTTGTTGAATTTTGTGCGTATGCCCTGCTTATCAAACTCAATTAATAATTGGTTATAACCGGTATTATTTAAGCAGGCATCAAAAATTTTGCGAACTGCTACAGCTTCACGTTCATTTATGATGTAATTATTATTTTCGTCAATATCAAACCCAAACGGCGGACAACCTCCGGTGAACTTCGCTTTTAATGCAATTTCCTTTAAGCCTTTACGGGTTTCTCTGGCAAGGTTTTTAGAATAGTATTCAGAAAATCCTTCTAAGACCGATTCGAGAACCACACTTTCAGGACTATCGTCAAGGTTTTCAAGCACGGATATTAGTTTGACGCCGTTGTCGCGTAGTTTTTTGCGGTATATGGCGTGGTCATAGCGGTCGCGTGAGAACCTGTCCAGTTTATGAACAATTACGGCTTCAAAGGTGCGTTTTTTGCTATCTGTAATCATGTTTTGGAAGTTGGTGCGCTTATCCGAACGTGCGGATTGCGCCCGGTCAATATATTCGTGTACGATATTTATGCGGTTGCGTTCTGCGTATTCATTGCAGGCCCTAAGCTGCGCCTGAATACTTTCCTCTGATTGATTATCCGATGAATATCTCGCGTATATTACTGCGTTCATAAAAAATCACTCCTTTTTGTGTATAGAAAAATTTGACACAAATATAGGAGTGTGATATAATATTAATGGTTTTTTGATGACACTCCTTGATGTGTCTCTTGCCCCGATGCTTAGGCGTCGGGGCTTTTTGTTTACCTATAAAGTGTATTTTATCGTGCTTTCTGAATTTGGTAAAGAATGCTTGAATTACTTACATTGATAATATAGTCAATTCCGTATCTGGTCTTTTTGCAATCAACGCCTATATTGGCTGTTCCATCGTTGAGCAACGATGTTAAAAGCGAGCCTATTTCATCGGCAGAATTAGAAGGATCGATGGCTAACGCAGAACATACCACATAGTACGCACTGTCAGACAAACTTGCGGCAGACGTATTTCGGTTTATATCAATAGTTATGGCAGACAGTAAATTATACGCAAGAGAGCAGCTTACTCTAACATCGCTGTTAAGCGTAGTATAATCAACATAATTTCCGGACCCCTCTTGTTTAACCAAAAATGCATTGCAGCCATTGGCTGACGCTATATTGTTGAAATTGGTATAAAAGTCATTTAATGAAATCCCGAATGTTGCTGAGGATATTTGCTTTTCTCTTTCGGCTTGCTCGGCTGCTTTTTTCTGTTCTTGCTCGGCTTCGATTGCAGCCTTTTTTTCAGCAATTTCTTTTTCGGTTTTAGCTTTTTCACCCGCTGCTTGTTGTTGTTCATATGGCTGCATTTTATCTTTGTACGCATCATATTCTTGTTGGAGTTTGTCCATACTTTCTATCGCTTCATCTTTTTGCTGTAATAAATCCTCATACTCTGATGGCTTTATCCCTATACAACTTTTGAATGCAAATCCCAAAAGAAAGAATATCAGCAATCCGCATAATGTAAACCCGGTTCTATATTTCTCGAATATATCTGATATTTTGTTAAATATTTTTGAAGCTGCTTTAGGCTGTTCCTCTGATAGCGAATAACCACAACTTTCGCAAATCTCCTCTTCGCCCATATGATAACCGCATTTAGGACAGCTACGTGCAGAGTTTTTATTGTTTGGTTTTTTAATATCGTTAGCTAAAGTTTTCGGAGATGTTGGAAAATATTCGCCACAACTGCTGCACTTGATAGCTGTAATTGAGTTGGTTGCACCACACTTACGACATTCTTTGATATTTGAACTTTCACTCATAACACATCCTCCTTTTTTGTGTTATCTATATTTTTTGCATACGCCCAAAACTTTGCCAAAGCATTTTATGTTGTCGTATTCATTAATTTAAGTATAATAAATAATAAATATAAACCATTCATTATTTATATAGAACGGTAATGTTATTTTAGTTTTGTTAGATTTCTGACAATATTTTATTCCATTCTTGTATTTCAGGATTTTTAATTTTTTTCACCTCAAGTGTATCAATGTCATCGTATGCATTATACATGACTGTTAATTCATAAATTTCGCCATGTTCGCGCGCTCTATTTTGTATTTTTATCAATTCATCTTTATTTAAAATAAAATTACCTTTATCAGTTTTTTCAACAAAAATAGTAACATTATCTATACCATAGTCGTTGCTATAATAAACGTGTTTGTATAAATCAATAAAATCTGTGACTACAGAATTGCAGTTGATACCACCAGACAGCTCGTAACGAATATTGCTATCTTTACTGAATGTGGAAGGTTTGTGATAATATATTCGTTCAGCATTATTATCGTTGTCATAGTATATATAAAGCGAGCGGTCATAAACATAACAATCATATTTGTTAATTTTTTCATAGCCAAGTATTTTGTCTATTTTATCTTTACTATCCCCTATGTTAATGTATTGCCGAGTTTTAGTATCATAAAACCCAAAATCATTATAGGGATATTTTGCGATATTAGTCGCGCTACTGCACCCAGTGCAAAGAAATAAAAAGACTATTAAAACTAAGATTATTTTTTTCATTTTAATCTCTCTTTTTTTGTATATATTATTTTACCTATATTATATCACTTTGAAACGCTATGGCTTTACCTAATATATGGATATGGTCGAGTTCTTCACCACGATATATTAGAGGCTTAACGCGCGGATTTTCGGCTCTGAGTTCCAGAGTGTTGTTATCTTTATAAACTCTTTTAAGGGTTATTTCGTCTTCGACAACGACAGCGGCTATTTCGCCATTATCTACATCCGGTTGTTCCCTGATAAATACTATGTCTCCATCGAAAATCCGGACGTTTATCATACTGTCTCCCCTTGCTTTCACAGCATAATCAGCGCGAATATCAACAGTTGCGTCAACGTATAATTCATATTCCCTGTTGGCAACTATCGATTCTCCGCACGCAATTTCGCCGAGTAAAGGGATTTTTTGCGTTTTTATTGGAATGACGTTGTCGTATTTATCTATTAGTTCTTGGGCAACGTTCGTTTCAGAGTTTGTGTCTTGCCTTTCTATGTCAACATCGTAACCCATAAGCCAAGCTTCATTAACGTTTAGCGTTTTAGCAATTAAATGCGTTCTGTTTTGACGCGGTTTAAAACCACCAGAAAGATACTGACTTATAGCTGATTTAGGGATGCTGGTTCTTTCGCATAATTCAGCCTGTGTCATGTTTCTGAGATTAAGAGCTTTTCTGAGACGTTTATCAAATGTTTCTTGCATGATAATCCCCCCTTTTTTGTATTATGATTATATAATAAGTTTAGAAAAATATCAAGTATTTTTTAAAAAAGTTTAGAAAAATTGAAAAAAGGTATTGATCGGAATTAGGAGAAATTAAGCCTAAAACAATCGGCAAACTGCTGGACGAAAAGGTGTGTATAGAGGGAATGTTCACGGTTGTCTTGCGCTGCATAACCCAAGAGGGAAAACACTATTTTAAGACAGAGACGGACGGGCACGACGTTTGCAAGTCGCCGATAGGAATGTTTGCCGAGACAATGATTGACAACGACCTGAAAGCTGTTGATACCGCAATACGCGAGTATTGGGAGCTTGACGGAACGGAAAATATCAAGCAGCAGCTTGAGGATATTATAGATACGGAGGATTAACAAATGAAATATGTAAATTTAGACAATGTACAGGAAGCGGGCGATTTCAACAGATTAACGCCCGGAGGGTATATCTGCGGCATAACAAGGGTTGAGGATGTGCCGGAAAAGGAATACCTTAAAATCGAATATGATATAGCAGAAGGGGAGTTCAGGAACTATTTCAGACAACTTTCCGAAAGGTTTGGATTTTGGGGCGGTCGTTTTATTCGGTCATATAAGGAAAATGCACTGCCGTTTTTCAGATCGTTTACTAAAGCCGTTGAGAGGTCAAACAAGGGATATGAATTTGATTATGATGAGCATAAGCTTGTCAGGAAATATATCGGTCTTGTTCTCGGCGAGGAGGAATATATCAGCAAAGACGGCGAGATAAAGACGAGACTTTATGTGGCAAGTACAAGGAGCGTTGACGCAATCAAGCAAGGTGATTTTAAGGTGCCGGAGCTTAAAAAGTTTAAGCAGAAAGAGCCGGTCAATAATCAGCCGGAGCTTGATAATTCGGACTTGCCGTTTTGATTGACACTCGCTGTCACTGGAAATCTTATACAATAAATGCAGGAGGTGACAGAATGATTGATTTTGAAACAATAAAAACGGCAGTACATATTGAGGATCTGATGAATTATTACGGAATACATACAAACAGGCAGGGAATGGCTTGCTGTCCTCTGCACAACGAGAAAACGCCGAGCTTTAAGGTTTACCCGAAAACGAATTCGTTTTACTGCTTCGGCTGCGGAGCAGGCGGTGATGTTATAAAGTTTGTTGAGCTTATGGAAAACGTCGGCGCAGCGAGCGCCGCAAGAATGCTTGACGGTGTTTTCGGCTTGGGGGTATGCGATACAAAGATTGATCCGGCGCTTATGAAAGAGCAGATAAGACGAAAGCGCAAAAAAGAGGCGCTTGAAAGGTACAAGGCGTGGGAGCGCGGGTTTATCGACAAACTTATTGCCGAAAAACCCGAGCATGAGAAGATACTCAGATCATCTGAGGTTTTCTCGGATTTATGGTGCAGCGCTCAGAACAGGCTTAACGAAATCAATAATTTGCTCGATATATTCCTGACAAGCGGTGACGGTTACGAGCATTACAGAGCGGAAATATACAAGAACGGAGGGAAACTGCATTGCCTGATATAAATATTGACGAAATAATGCCGTCATATGACTACGATAATCTTAGCCGTGACGATATATTGGGCGGTGAAGATTTATATGCGGAGCTGTTCACTATAGAAAATGCTCTTGAGCAAAAACAGGCGATAGCAAGATGCGAACAGAGCGCTAAAAAATTAGGTATGCTTAAAACCTTTAAGGATTGCCTCAAGCAGTATCGTGTTTCCATAGCACAGCAGTTCGGCACATCTGACAGCAAGCGCACAAGCTTTACAGGTCAGCCGCTTGAGCTCAACTGCGGACAGTGGATAGCCGACAAGTTCGGGGTTCGCAAAGAGATTATGAATATAAACGCAAATGGCGCAGTGTCTGAGGTTGTGGCTTCGCCTATACCTATTATGCCGACCTCAATACTTGAAAATATAGACACAGGCATCGAAAAATTAAAGGTAGAATTCTTCAAGCACGGCAAATGGAATTCTGTTATTACTGAGCGTTCAAAGGCTGCAAATAACAATAAAATTATTGATTTGGCGGACAGAGGCGTTGAGGTTACGAGTGACAACGCAAAGCATCTGGTGAAATATTTAAGCGACTGCGTTTCAATGAACCTTGAAATTCTGCCGAGATACAAGGCGCTTTCGCGTTTGGGCTGGATTGATAACGAATTCATGCCGTATGATAACGAGATTAAGTTTGACGGCGAGGTGCAGAACAAGTATTTATATGAATCGGTCTGTCAGAGCGGAACTCTTGAAGAATGGACGGAGTTTATGCGGCCGCTGAGGGAAAACCTGTATCTGCGTCTGCAAATGGCGGCAAGCTTTGCGAGTCCTTTAATCGAGAAAGTGAATGCACTGCCGTTTGTGTTTCATCTCTGGGGCGGAACCGGCGCGGGCAAGACGGTCGGTCTGGCAGTCGCTTCAAGTATATGGGGAAATCCGCAAAAGGGCAGAATGTGGCGCACAATGGACAACACGGTAAATTACGTGTGTAACCTGTCTGCGTTTATGTATTCCCTGCCCGTGATACTCGATGAGCTTCAGACTATCAGGCGCAGCAACGAGACCTACGATAAGCTGATTATGCGCTGCTGCGAGGGAACAGACAGGGGCAGAATGTCGTATGACAAGGCACAGCAAACACGCACATGGAATTGTGCATATATATTTTCGGGCGAGGAGCCTATCACGAAGTCCAACAGCGGCGGCGGAGCGACAAACCGAGTTATCGAGGTTGAGTGCAAGCACAGAGTTGTCGAGGACGGTAACGGGGTTATCAGATTTATCAACGAGCATTACGGCTGTGCCGGATTGGAATATATAAAGGGTGTTTCCAACGAGAAAAACATCAAAGATACATACAATTCAATCCTCAAAGAGCTGCTTCAGCTTGACACGACGGACAAGCAGGCAATGGCGATGGCGATGCTTTTGCTTGGCGACAAAATGGCGTGCAAGTATATTTTTAAGGACGATACTCCGCTTGAAATAGAGGATGTGCAGAAGTTTCTGAAGACGAAAAAAGAGGTAGACAACGCAGAGCGCGCTTTTGAATTCACTGTTAATTTAATAGCGACCAACTGGAGCAAATTCAGAGACGACAATACAAGAGAGTTCTGGGGTACCACCACGAAAGACGGAGCTGTACTGATAAACAAGCAGGTCTTGTGTTCGGAGTTAAATAATGCGGGATTTGACTTTAATGCAGTAAAAGCGAAGTGGGCTAAAAACGGGTATTTGATATTAAACTCGCAGGGCAGGTATTTTCATTATACGAAGTGTTTTGGAGTAAAAGCAACTTATATAAAGCTATTTATAAGCGAAGCAGAACAAAACGAGACTGAAGGGCTGCCGTTTGAGTAAAAAGTCTATCATTTGCAAAAAATGATAGACCGATGATAGACTTTTGATGTACGTTTTCACGGGCTTTATAGAGAAAGTCTATCGTGTCTATCATGTCTATCGTGTTTTAAATATCCCTTACGCGCGAGTAAAAATATATATGTTTTTTGTTCTATATTTAACAGATATACTTTACGCTTTTGTGATAGATTGATAGACCCAACGTATTTACGGGATTTACAAAGCTTTTTCACGATAGATTTTTGATAGTTTGATGATAGACCTAAGCGAGGTGATACAGACGATTAAACTAAGAGATTATCAGCAGGCTTTAATTATAAAAATCAAAGCCGAGCTTATAAAGGGTAAACATTCGGTTTGTGCAGTGCTTGGCTGCGGTGAAGGTTTTGATGTTCCCGACTGCGAAGCGGTGGTATTGCTCAGACCTACAAAGTCACTTACTCTGTTTATTCAGCAGTCCATGCGTTCCATGAGGTATAAGCGCGGCAAGACGGCGATTATTATAGACCATGTCGGAAATATATTCAGGCACGACTTTCCGGACAGTCCGCGCGAATGGAGCCTAAAGACCAAAAAGAGCAAGACGAAAGCAACGGTGAAGATAAGACAGTGCCCGGTATGTCTGAGTGTTTATCCGAGCGGTACGGAAAAGTGTGATGAGTGCGGTCATATATTCGAGAAAGACCAGAGAGCCGATATAACCGCTGTTGATGGAAACATAGTTGAAATAACGCCCGAAGAAATATTGAAGGCAAAGCCCTATGATTTTTATAAGCAGATAAAGGATTTCGATACCCTCAAAATGTTTCAAAAGGCTAAGGAATATAAATTTGCTTGGTGTCTGCATAAGGCGATAGAGCTTGGGATACCGATACCGGGCAAGTACGAGCAAGTTTTAAGACACATGAGAATATAGGGAAAGCACAAGCCGAAACGTACGGTTTCGGCTTGCGACGAGAGGTATGTGAGGATATGAACGAGACTGATTTAATGCATGAGATAATGCTGGAATTATCAAAAAGAGGTATGAAGGTCATCAGAGCGAATGTCGGCAAGGTAAAGCTCAGAGACGGCAGGTGGTTCAACACAGGGCTTCCGAAGGGTTATCCTGACTTAACAGCGTTCGATGATAAGGGCAATACATATTTCATCGAGGTCAAAACGCCGGATTATCACGCGACAGCTGAGCAGCTGAGTTTTTTGGAGCTTATGAGAAGCAGAGGCTTCGCTGCCGGCGTTGTGTACAGCGTAGCCGAAGCATTGGAGCTGTGCGGATATGGAAGTTAAAGACATAAAAAGAGCAGTGCTCTACAGATTGCCGGTGAAGTATAAAGGCCGTGCATACACGTTTAATGCTTGCAGATTGTATAAAAACAATAACGAACTTGATTACGCCGCAGAGCTGCTCGACAAGAACAAAAACAGTATTATATACGCAGATTTGAAAGATGTTGAATTGATAGGAGGATGAAAATGAATAACGAAAAATATACACTGGCGAGTTTGCCGCTCAGAGGACAACGATATTTTTATGTAACATGGGACAAAAACAAACACGAACTTGGAATTATAAAGCGGACGTTTATAGATAGTGTTACAGACTATAGAATAATCGCCTCAGGAACGGCATTTAAAACCGCCGAAGCCGCAGAGCGCGAGAAGTATAACGTTTATACAGCACTCACAGGAAAGGAATGGACGGAGGTATAAATATGCCGGTAGAAGCAGGACAAAGATCTGTAAAAATAGCCAAGAGACTCAGGAAATTAAGAAGTGCAGTGAATATAAGTCAAGAGGTTGCAGCGGATTGTATCGGTGTTTGTATTCGTACATATAAAAAATATGAGTGTGACACAGAGTATTGCGTGGATTACGGGCGTAATTTGGGTATGTCTATACGCAGTCTGATTAAACTTGCTGAACTATACAAATGCAGCACAGATTATATTTTGGGTCTGAGTGATGAATAAGAGATAACAAGATGAAAACAGATGAATTTGAAAGAATTGTAAGTGAGCAGATAAACAGATGTGTCAATACATTGAACATCAAATCTAACGAATATGCTACTGATGATAGATTACACAATTTTAAAATAGCGGCGGCCTTAGAGGGGATAACACCTATTCAAGCGTTACAAGGCATGATGGCAAAGCATACTGTATCTGTTTACGATATGTGTCAAAGCGGCAAACGCTACCCGATTGAGCTATGGGATGAAAAAATTGGTGACAGCATAAATTATTTGTTGCTTTTAGCAGCTTTGATTAGAGAGGAGTAGCAGAATGGAACGATTAACAAGAAGAGAAAACGGCAAAGTGTGCGTTACAGACAGGGGTAATAACTACAAAGAAGATGTAACAGACGTAATAATTAAAGCTCTGCACAAACTTGCCGATTACGAGGATGCAGAAGAATACGGATTGCTTGTGCGGCTGCCATGCAAGGTGGGCGATACGGTGTATCATCTCAAGGAAGTATATAAAGGCAAAAAAATAATAGATACCATTATTGAGCCCATTATTTTGGATAGTTTCACAATCGGTGATTTAGGCAGACCACAGTCAAATACTTGTGATACTGAACGGAATATATGGGCTTATTACGATATTATGGATTTCGGCAAAACCGTATTTTTGAACCGCGAGGAAGCGGAACAGGCGTTGGAGGATATGTGCAATGAGTAAAGATATTGAATTAAAACCGTGTCCGTTTTGCGGAGGGAAAGCGACAATAGAAAGGTGGTCAAGTGCGGGTTCTATGTTTATGGTGAAATGCAAAAATCCAGATTGTCCTGTGCCTCCCAACGGGTACCCAAGAGGGCATAATCTATCAGATGTAAAATCGGAATGGAACAGGAGGGCTGATAATGAATGAAAATCGAAGGTGGGAAAAGCAAGATGACAATACATATTATTTATATTTTACGCCATTCGTGGAAGAAGAACATCTTGCAACGTTAAAAATAGCTGATGATGGTTTTATGACTTGGGATTGTCCTGATTTGGGTATCTACAGCGAAATTATTTGGGCTGATGATGTAAACGAAGCAAAGGATGAAATTATATTAGTTATCGAAGAAAGTTACAGAAACAAAGAAGACTATTATGCAGAGTTGTGCGAGAAATTCAGAGGAGAAGCGGACAATGGCTAACAGACAACATTTATACAGAGGTAAGTACAAGGATAACGGTGAGTGGGTATATGGCGATAGAATAACCGAGCCGTATGGTGTTGTTATCCAATATTATAAAGATAATAAAAGAATAAAAGCAGCGGTCATTCCTGAAACCATCGGCGAGTGGACAGGCTTATGCGATAAGAACGGCGTTAAGATTTTCGAGGATGATATAGTTGAATACAATGACGGGTTTTACTATTTTAAAGGCAAAGTTGTATTTGAGTGCGGGGCATTTGGAATAGCTTGTGAAGATGTTATTCCGCTTGATTTAGAATATGCCTGCAATAATGATAACTTTATCAGTTTATGGGAACTAATTTGGAATTCTGAGAGTCTGGATAGTGAATATGTTGGAGTTGAAGTCATCGGAAATATTCACGATAATCCAGAGCTGTTGGAGGTATCAAAATGTTAAACTTAACAAAAGCACAAGCTATAGCCGAGCATCGCAAGATGTGGAGATGGATAGCAGATGAGACGAAGAAGCAAGGGCGGATAGTTGAGAAAGCGGAGTATTTTGATGCAATGGGTATATCACCTGAAGATAGACCAGCAGGCAATTGTTATTGCTGTGATTATACTGATGGTAATTGTTTAAAATGTCCTATTGAGTGGGGCGGTGACTACGGAACTTGTCTTGATAGATACACATATGATGATGAGGAGGGTTTATTTGAGCAATGGATTTACACCAATAACCCCAAAAAAGCAGCACGGTTGGCTCGTGAGATTGCAGAGCTGCCGGAGAGATAAAAAAAGAACGCCGTGCAGAATCACTCCGCAGACGCTCCTTAGGTTATATATATTATATTAAAAATTTGAGCGAAAGTCAAGGTGATTTTGTGGCGAGGCATTACCAACCGAAGAACAATAATCCTTATTTACTCGAACATGATTTGTATATGAAAATGTTTTATACAATACGCAGATATCCGAAACTGCTTCAGCGGCGTGAAAGCGTGTTGTACAGTAGTCCGCCGCCGGCTGATGGTATGCCAAGCGGCAAAGGCGGGACAAGCAATCCGACCGAAAGAAAAGCGGTTGTATTAGCGCAGGTCGATGCAGAGATAGAAGCGATTGAGCAAGCGATAATATATCTTAAGGGCAAGTACAGCAATACATATACCGGCGAGGAATTTGACCCATATGAGGCATTTATGGATTACGGCGTGTTTTGTTATTACCGGAGTAGCAAAAGCAAAGATGCAGCGCCGCACAGAAATACGTGGTATCGCTATCGCTCTGAGTTTGCACATTTTGTAGCAAAAAAATTAAATTATTTTTAAAAATTGTGCAATGGGAAAAAATCAAGTAGTATAATGTGTATAGTGCCGATGTACGGAAAGATGAAATCAAGGCTTGCAAAACAGATCCCTCCACGGCTTTCTGCATCGGCACAGGGTTTTTCTCCTTTTTTATTTATATAGCAAAGACCGCTTCTCACATGAGGCGGTTTTTTGTGTGCAGAAAATAATAAGGAAAGCGAGGTGAGATATTTTGACCGAGAAGCAGAAGCGGTTTTGTGATGAATATTTGGTTGACTGTAATGCGACACAAGCGGCAATCAGAGCAGGGTATTCGGAAAAGACAGCACATTCCATTGGAGCAGAAAACCTTATAAAACCTGAACTCAAAATCTACATTGATGAGCAGCTTGAAAAATTGCATAGTGAGAAAACTGCTGACGCTCAGGAAGTTATGGAATATCTCACATCGGTAATGCGCGGAGAGTCTCAGTCTGAGGTTGTGGTGGTTTTGGGCATCGGGGATGGATTTTCCGAGGCTCGGCGTGTTCAAAAATCACCTGATGAGAAGGAACGGCTTAAGGCTGCGGAGCTTATAGGCAAGCGGTACGGAATATTTACCGATAAAACACAGCTTGAGGGCGTTTCACAAATTCAGATAATAGACGATATACCTGACGAGGGTGCAGATGATGAGTAAGCTGACTAACATCATTGCACCTTCTTTTTATGCACTGCATAACGATGTCAAAAACAATAAATATACTCATTATTGGCTCAAAGGCGGCAGAGGTTCAACAAAGTCGTCTTTTATATCAGTTGAAATAATTCTCGGTATTATGAAAAATCCGGGAACTAATGCAGTCGCAATACGCAAGGTTGGGTTATATCTCAAAGACAGCGTGTATGAACAGCTTACTTGGGCTATTGATATGCTTGGAGTTGCGGATTTGTGGCAAACAAAGCTCAGTCCGCTTGAGTTGATTTATCTGCCGACGGGACAGAGGATATTATTCAGAGGCGCGGACAAGCCGAAGAAGATTAAATCAACCAAAGCGCGCAAGGGATATATTCGTTATATCTGGTACGAAGAGGTTGACGAGTTCGGAGGAATGGAAGAAGTCCGAACCATTAACCAGTCGCTTATGAGAGGCGGCAGTAAGTTTGATGTGTTCTATTCGTATAACCCTCCGCAGTCACAGAGGAACTGGGTCAATGAGGAAGTTCTTGAAGAACGTCCTGACAGAAAGGTACATCACAGTACATATCTGACAGTGCCGGAAAAGTGGTTAGGTGAGCAGTTCATAATCGAAGCTGAACACCTCAGGCAAACCAAACCTACAAACTACGAACATGAGTACATGGGTGTCGTTACGGGAACCGGCGGCGAGATATTCGACAACCTTGATATAAGGACAATAACAGATGCCGAGATTGCTGTATTTGACAGAATTCGGCTTGGTATTGATTTCGGATATTCGATTGACCCGTTTGTGTATATGGTATGTCATTACGACAAAAAGCATAACCGGCTGTATATCTTTGATGAAATATGCAAGGTTGGATTATCCAATGCAAACGCTGTCAAAATGATAAAGGATAAAGGTGCATATGAAAGATATATAATCTGTGACAGTGAGGAACCGAAGTCAATCGCGGAAATGCGTACGCTTGGCTTGCGTGTCAGAGGAGCAAAAAAAGGACCCGATAGCATTGAATACGGCATAAAGTTTTTGCAGTCGCTTGAGGCGATTATAATTGACCCTGTGCGGTGTCCGAACGCAAAGAAAGAGTTTTATGAGTACGAATACGAGCGGGATAATAAAGGCGAATTTAAGGCTTGCTATCCCGACAAAAACAACCATTGCATAGACGCGGTTCGCTATGCTCTGGAGGACGATATGACAAACAGAAAGGCTCAGATTTTAAGCAGAAGGGAGATGGGAATATGATAATTGACGCAGACAGAATTAAAGGCGGCATTTCGCCCGAGCTTATAAGCAAGCTTGTTAACAAATACAACAGCGGAACCAGCAGGTTCAAAGATTTGATGAAGTATTATAAAGGCGAACACAGTATATTAACCCGACCGAATAAAAGTGAAGGGCTGCCAAACACAAAGATAGTTTGCAACCATGCAAAATATATTGTCGACATGACAGAGGGTTATATGCTCGGCGCACCTGTGGAATACTCGCCTGCCGACGATGCTGATATTGACGTTTTGAAAGATGTGTATTATGAGCAGGAGATTCAGAACGTTGATGGCAAGCTGTGTAAACATATGAGCATATACGGCAGAGCTTATGAGCTTGTTTACCTGAACGAGGGCAAACAACCGAGAAGCGCGGTGATTTCACCCGAAAACGCCTTTGTCGTTTATGATGATACTGTTGCGCATAACGAATTATTTGGCGTACATTATTACGAGCAAAAAGACGAAGACGGCTGCGTAATCGGGACGGTTGTGAATGTATATACCGGTGCAGAGTTTATACATTTTGAAGGTACTTCGACGTTCGACAATCTGGAAGAAAAATTGAGAGAATCACACGGGTTTTGCGGCGTGCCGGTTATCGAATACTGCAACAATGACGAAAAACAGGGAGATTTTGAACAGCTTATTACTCTTATAGACGCGTATAACATATTGGAGTCCGACAGAGTGAATGACAAAGAACAGTTCGTTGATTCATTTTTGTTTCTGCGCGGTGTTGAGGTCAATTCAGAGCAGGCGAAAAAGCTGAAGGTAGAAAAGATACTTCACGCGCCGGGCGACGGCGATGCAAAGTATCTGTCTAAGGTTCTTTCCGAAACGGATATGGACGTTTTGCGCAAGACCCTCAAAGAAGATATTCACAGGTTTTCACTTGTTCCCGACTTAACCGATGAGCAGTTCGGCAATAACCTTTCAGGTGTAGCGATAAGGTACAAGCTGCTCGGCTTTGAGCAGCATGTGAAAAACAAAGAAAGATATTTCAAGGTCGGGCTTAAGAAAAGATTTGACCTATACGTCGAATATCTGAACTTCAAAAGTGTCATGGAGCGTGTTCCATCGCATAAGGTTGATTTTGTGTTTAACCGTAATTTGCCGGAAAATCAGCTTGAAACAGCGCAGATGATAAATTATCTCAAGGGCACTGTATCGGACGAAACATTAATCGGTCAGCTTCCGTTTGTATCTGACGCAAAAGAGGAGCGTGAGCTTATGCTTAAGCAGCAGGCAGACGAGTCAGAGCGTATTGTAAACGAGGAGAAAATGCGCGCTAACGCCATTGATTACAGCAAAACCGAAAAGGATATAGACGATGTATAGTTCTGCGTATTGGCAGCGCGTTGCGTTAATTCGCGAGATACAAATACAGCAAAAGGCGACATATACCGCAGGCGAGCTTGACAAGCTGTATGGCAATGTTATAAACGACTTGAACTCTGAAATACGCAAGATATTCACTACATATACAAACGGAATTGCAATATCCAGAGAAGAAGCCGAGCAGCTTATAAACTCTGCAAAAAGCGAGGAAATATCAAAGCGGCTTCAAAAGGTTCTGGAGAACACTGACGACCCGAGGCAGAGAACGGAGCTGATAAAGAAAATCCATGCTCAGGCTTACGGCGCAAGAATATCAAGACTTGAGGCTGTAAAGCAGAATGTATATGCGTATTTCAAGGAAAAAGCAAGCATCGAGATACAGAAAACCAAAACTCTGTATAACACGGTTGTCGAGGAAAGCTATTACAGAACCGTTCACGATATAGCAAAGGGCTGCAATGTAGGGATAAACTTCTCGTTGATACCGCAGAGGGCTGTTGATGAAATATTATCGTCAAAGTGGCACGGCTCAAGCTTCAGCGAAAGGGTCTGGGCTAACACCGGCAAGGCTGCGGAGCAGGCTCAGAATATAATAGCAAACGGATTATTAAGCCATAAGACTTATAACCAGATGGCGGAAGAGCTTGCCGGGGTTCAGAACAATTCGCAGTATAACGCAAGCCGCCTTGTGC
>CAJKEB010000039.1 GCA_905198865.1 uncultured Eubacteriales bacterium | reverse complement strand
TAGAGCTAAAAATTTATTTATTGTTGGTTATAATATTGACGATATGTAAATGAGAAAATATCATGAATATTAAGCAAAGTGAAATTGACAATGCAATTTACGAGAAATATATATTGCCGACAAAGTCAAAAAGCAGACGGTTTATCGGAATTGAAATAGAGATGCCTATCGTCAATCTGAACAAGCAGCCGGTTGAAGAGAAAGTAGTTTTTGAAATGACAAAAAGCTTTTGTGAGCATTTCGGCTTCAAAGTTATCGGCCGCGACGACTAAAGTACAGAAACTCCGGTCTTGTGTTCCATGACCATCCCGATTTCGGAACTTTTACAAGTGCGTCTCAGGTTCAGATTGATATATTCTATGACGATTTGATAACAGTTATTAACACCTTCGGCAGATTAGAGCCGTTTAAGGCGCTGCTTTTTGCAAATTCGGTTTTGCCCGATGAGCCGGACTTGTTATGTTCACGAAATATGCTGTGGGAGCATAGTATGCAAGGGTACAACCCGCATAATATCGGAATGTTCGACTATGACTTAAGCAGCGTTGATGACTTGGTTGAATACATTAAAACAACAAGCATCTACTGCACGATGCACGACGGCAAATATGTTAACTTTACTCCTGTTCCGATAAACGACTACTTAAAGCTCGGCAGGATTAAGGGCGAATATTTCGAAAGCGAAGAAAATAAGTACAAGGAAATAGAAATTGAGCCTTGCATAGAGGATTTGGAGCATCTCAGGACTTTCAAATTTGAGGATTTGACCTTCAGGGGAACGATTGAGTTCCGCAGTATGTGCTGTCAGCCGATATGCGACAGTATGTGTGCGGCGGCGTTTCACATCGGTCTTTTGGAACGGGTTTATGAGCTGCAAGGACTTTTGAATTCCGATACTGTGATTTATTCACACGGTTACAGCGCTTCTGAATTACAGAGAATGTTTTCAAGGTATGATATACCGGGCTATGTCGATAAGGACAAATTGGTTCAGACGCTTATCCGCATACTTGAACTGTCCGAGTCCGGACTAAGACAGCGCGGTATGAACGAAGAAGTATTTTTAAAGCCTCTGTTTGAGAGGGCAAAATCGCTTACAAGCCCTGCCAAAAGGCTTGTTGACGGCTTGAATAACGGAGCTGATATTGAGTATTTTATCAAAGAATATTCTAAGCTGTCTCCGTCCGAAGCCTTGAATTTTAATCAGTAAAGCTTAGCAATGCGGGGAATTATATAAATATAAATCAGGTGATTAATTTGAATTTAGACAACAAATATATATTTAAAGGCAATTTCGGGCTTGAGCGCGAAACTCTGCGTATCACATCAGACGGCAAGCTGGCACAGACGCCGCACCCGTTCGGAGACAGCAAGTATCTCGACCGCGACTTCTGCGAGAACCAGTTGGAGCTTATTACGCCTGTCTGCGGCAGTATTGACGAGCTTATGGACACACTGTCAGAGCTTGACAAGTACGCAAGGGATAAGCTTGCGCAGCAGGATGAAAGTCTTTGGCTGAGCAGCAATCCGCCGCATTTTGAAATCGAAAGCGATATACCGATTGCACAATTTAAAGGAGACAGAGGGTTCAAGCATGATTACCGTTTAAACCTTCAGCGCCGCTACGGAAAGCGGCTTATGCTGTACTCCGGTATACATTTTAACTTTTCGTTTTCTGAAGAATTCTTCAAATCAATTCACGACGGCGAAAGTGATTACAAAACGTTCAAGAACTCATTATACTTTCGCCTGTCAAAGCAAGTATGCCGGTACAGCTGGCTTTTGGTTATGCTGACTGCGGCAAGCCCTGTATATGACCTGTCTTTGGACGGCGACCATTTAAGCGGCGAAGGATTTGACGGATATTCCTCACGCCGGAACAGCGATAAGGGATATTGGAACCAGTTCATTCCTGAGCTTGATTACAGCGGCTTAAGCGAATATATTGAAAGTATTGAAAACTATATCCGCAAAGGCGTGCTGTTCTCAGCCGGAGAGCTGTATCTGCCGGTCAGATTAAAGCCGTCGGGCGAGAATAAACTTAGCTCGCTTGTCGAAAACGGTGTAAATCATATTGAACTGAGAATGTTTGACCTCAACCCTCTGTCACCTTTGGGAGTATTCCGTGAGGATCTTGAGTTTGCTCATTACTTTTTGATTTATCTTATGGAGCTGCCGGATTTTGAGTTCACTCCGCAGCTGCAAAAAAGAGCTATTCTCAATCACCGCTCAGCGGCAAAATTTGATTTGTGCCGTGAAAAAATAAACGACTATCCGGCTGTAGACGCAGCGCTGGGAATACTTGACGATATGAGTATATACTACAAGGATTTTTCGGACATACTGAAGAATATTGAGTATCAAAAACAGAAACTCACAGAAAACAAGAGATATTGCGAGGAGGTTATGTCAAGACATGTGTGAATTATTCGGAATAAGCTCAGGCACACCCATAGATGTGCACAGGTATTTAAAGACGTTCTATTCTCACAGCATAAATCATCCGCACGGCTGGGGTATGCTGCGGCAGAACAGCGGAAAATACGAATTAATTAAAGAGCCTGTCTGCGCTACAGGCAGCAGAATTATCAGCGGTATAATAAACAAAACCGAGCCTCAAAGCGTTATGCTCGCGCATATTCGGCTTGCTACAGTCGGCGCAATTAAGTACGATAACTGTCACCCGTATACAGGCACCGATATATCAGGCAGAGAATGGACGCTTATACACAACGGCACTATTTATTCAAGCCGGCTTCTGTCAAAATACCTCTCTGTGCAAAAGGGCGACACGGATTCCGAACGCATATTTCTATATTTGATTGACAAAATAAACGAAGCAATATCCGAAAACAACTTCGCACCGCTGAGCATAGAGCGGCGGTGCGAGGTGACAGATAAGCTTGCAGTTGCATTGTCGCCGAGAAACAAACTGAACTTTATGATCTATGACGGCGAGATATTATATGTCCACAAAAACATGAAGGACACGCTGTCGTATACCAAGACTGGCGACGGTATCATTATTTCTACGCTGCCGCTCGACGATGGCGAGTGGTCGCATTTTCCGTTGACGAGAATGCATGCGTTTAAGGACGGCGAGTGCATATTTAAAGGTACAAATCATAATAATGAATTTATTCCGACACTGGAATACATCACAGCATTTGACGCAATGAATATATAAGCCTGACGCCGCTGCAAAATGCAGCGGCGTCAAGCATTTTTAAGACGTTGCTTAAAAATTCTTATATACAATAGCTGAAATCATCACGCACTTGCTCATTCTCAATAATCAAATCAGCAAGAGTAGTGCTGTCCATGTATTGGTTAACGGCATCATACAGCCCACTCCAGAACTTAATCGTCGGACATACCGACGCCCTCGGACACTGGTTCACATCATCTTCAAGACAGTCAACCGGAGCCATGCTTCCCTCAGTCACCCTGAGTATATCTCCTATTGTATATTCCTCGGGCGAACGCAGCATCTTATAACCGCCCTGCGCTCCGCGCTGGCTTTTGAGAAATCCGGCCTTGCACAGCATGCCTACAATTTGCTCAAGATACTTCATCGAAATATTCTGACGCTCCGACACATCCTTGATAGACACATTTCCGCCGCTTGAATGCTCGGCTATATCAAGCATCAGGCGCAGTGCATATCTTCCTTTTGTTGATATTTTCATGTATATCGTCCTCCTGTACTGCATCTATATCAAATGTTTATTCATAGCTTTCCTATATGATTTAGTATATCACTGTTTTATCTTTATGTCAACAATTTTATCCAAAAAAGTTTAGCTTGGACATATGCGTTAATATATGATATAATAATCTAAAAACTAAATTGGAGTGCCGTTATGAAATTCAGAAAATTAAGAAATTATATAAAATTCAGTAAGATTACAATTTTGCTTGTTTCGCTGTTGGTTTTAGTATTGGCAGAACCGGCACTTGCCTTCAGCGATGTAAGCAACAATGAATGGTACACTGAAAACATAAACAACATGGTATCGCTTGGCTTGCTGAGCGGTTATGAGGACGGAACCTTCAGGCCGGACTCAGCTATTACCTATGCTGAATTCATAAGCGTTGTAAAGCGCTGCACGACCGGAGCAAACGAACAGCAAAGCGGCCTGCACTGGGCATCAGGCAACATGAAATACGCATATGACAACAAGTGGTATGACTATGACGAAATATATGAGGCTGACTTTGACAAACCAATCACAAGGCAGATGGCTGCGAAAATAACGGCGCTTGCTTTTGATATACCTGAGAACGAACACGAAGACAATGCGTATTATTACTATATGACAACGATTACAGACTTCAATCAGATACCGGGCAGGTATGCTTATCTTGTGGTTCGTGCCTACAACAACGGAATTCTGACCGGTGATGAAAACGGCTGCTTTAATCCGCAAAATTCACTCACACGCGCCGAAGCTTGCGCAATCATTATGCGTGCAGCCGGCAATTCTGCCGCAGTGCTGCCGAGCGGCGGAGCCGTGTCTGCGGCGCCTGCTCCTGATCAGAATAAAAATTATATCACGGGCGGCGTGAGCCAAAACGGAAATCTCTCGGTCATCGGAACACAGCTTTGCAATCAGAACGGCGAACCTATAATACTCCGCGGAATGAGCAGTCACGGTGTACAGTGGTATCCGGGCTTCACGTCATATAACTCAATCAAAAACACGGCAGACTTTGGCGCAAACGTGTTCAGAGTTGCAATGTATACGGAGGAAAACGGGTATATAAGCAATAAGGACAGCATAAAGCAAGCCGCATACACAGCAATCGACAACGCAATCCGAAACGACATGTATGTGATTATTGACTGGCATATCCTGAGCGACGGCGACCCGCTTCAATACGTAAACGAAGCCAAGGAATTCTTTGCCGAAGCATCACTTAAATATGCGGATACGCCTAACCTGATTTATGAAATATGCAATGAGCCAAACGGTAATATTTCATGGTCGGGTAATGTCAAGCCGTATGCCGATCAGATAATCCCTGTAATCCGTCAAAATACAAACGCGGTGGTGCTTGTCGGCTCGCCGACATGGAGCCAGGACGTTGACGCAGCCGCAGACGATCCGCTTTACTTTGACAATATCATGTATACCTGTCACTTTTACGCAGGAACGCACGGCAGTCAGCTCAGAGATAAAATAGATTACGCGCTCTCGAAAAATGCTCCTATCTTCATAAGTGAATGGGGAACAAGCGCTGCGGATGGCAGCGGCGGTGTTTACTTAAATCAGGCGGCTGAGTGGCTTGACTTTCTTGAAGCGCGGGGTATAAGCCGGGTGAACTGGTCGCTGTGCGATAAAGCTGAAAGCTCTGCGGCTCTGAACCCCGGAACAGACCCCAACTCAGTCTGGGACGAAAGCGACTTGACCGAATCCGGACAATTTGTTTTTGACAGATTTGCTTTTTAACAGTTTTGTTTTTTTATAATATAAAAAAGGGCTGAGTCACAAATGACTCAGCCCAAACTATTATTCTGTTTTACAACCTTATAATTATTTTACAACTTTCGCATCAATAACGACTTTTTCGCCGTTGATGTTCCATTCTCTGCCGTCGGCTGCGCCGTCAACTCTCTCGATTGTGTCCGCAAGAAGCTGTGACTTGATATATTCATCAAACTTATCAAAGATTGCAGCAATCTTATCACTGCCCGAGAACTTAACGTTTATTCTGTCCTGAACCTCAAAGCCTGACTCCTTGCGCATTGTCTGAACCTTGCTGATTATCTCGCGCAGGAAGCCTTCTTCGATAAGCTCGTCATTTAGATTTGTATCAAGAATAACGGTAAATCCGCCGTCACTGTCTGACACAAGACCATTCATCTGCTCAGTCTCAATCAATACGTCATCCTTGCCGACCTCTACGTCTGTATCCTGAACGGTAAGTCTGAGCGGCTCGCCCGAGTTAAGCACTGCCATAACCTCTGCACCGTCCAGCTTTGCAATCTCATCAAAAATAGGACGCATGAGCTTTCCGTACTTCGGACCCATTGTTCTCATCTGCGGCTTGAACTTGTATGAAATAAAGCTGCTTGCGTCTTCAACAAATTCAACTGCTTTGATATTGAGCTCGTCAAGAATAATATACTCATAGTCGGGATTAATTTCGTTATCCGACTGGATATACAGCTTTGAAAGCGGCTGTCTGTTCTTGATATTTGCCTCGTTACGGCAGGCACGGCCAAGCATAACTACCTTACGTACCGCGTCCATATCCTTCTCAATCTCCGGGAAGTTAAACTCACTGTTTACCTTCGGATAGTCGCACATATGAACGCTCTCAACAGCATTCTTGTCAACAGACAGTACAAGGTTCTGATAAATCTGCTCTGTCATAAACGGAATAAACGGCGCGCAGACCTTTGAGAACTCAACAAGCACTGTATAGAGCGTCATGTAAGCGTTTATCTTGTCGTCTGTCAGCTCGCTCGCCCAGAAGCGCTCACGGCTGCGGCGAACGTACCAGTTTGAAAGCTCGTCAGTGAACTCTGAAATAGCGCGTGTCGCTTCAACAATCTTGTAGTTCATCAGGTTGTCGTCAACCTCTTTGATTACGCCGTTTAATTTAGACAAAATCCACTTGTCGAGTACCGACAGCTTTAAAACGTCAAGCTGATACTTTGTCGGGTCGAACTCATCTATATCCGCATAAAGCACATAGAACGCGTAAGTATTCCAAAGCGTACCCAGGAACTTTCTCTGCGACTCGGAAACATTCTTTGCCGAGAAGCGGTTCGGCAGCCACGGCGCTGAGTTTGAGTAGAAGTACCAGCGTACAGCGTCGCTGCCCTGGTCGTTCAGTATATCCATCGGCGCAATAACGTTGCCGAGGTGCTTGCTCATCTTCTTACCCTTCTCGTCCTGAACATGACCGAGAACGATAACATTCTTGTACGGCGCTTCGTCAAACAGAAGCGTTCCTATTGCCATAAGTGTGTAGAACCAGCCGCGGGTCTGGTCGATAGCCTCACTGATGAAGTCTGCCGGATAGTGCTTTTCAAATTCCTCTTTATTCTCAAACGGATAGTGAAGCTGTGCAAACGGCATTGAACCCGAATCAAACCAGCAGTCGATAACCTCCGGAACTCTTGTCATCTCACCGCCGCACTCAGGACATCTGAGCTTGACCTCATCAACATACGGCTTGTGCAGTTCAATATCGTCGGGGCAGTTGATGCCCATTTCCTTAAGCTCCGCAATTGAGCCGATAACATGTCTGTGTCCGCACGAGCACTCCCAAATTGGAAGCGGTGTTCCCCAATATCTCGAACGCGACAGACCCCAGTCGATAATGTTCTCAAGGAAGTTACCGAAACGTCCGTGCTTGATATTGTCAGGCATCCAGTTTACGGTTTCGTTGTTCTTGAGCAAATTATCACGAACCGCTGTCATCTTGATGAACCATGTATCACAAGCATAGTAAAGCAGCGGCGTGTCGCATCTCCAGCAGAACGGATAGCTATGCTCAAACGGAATAACGGCATACGCCTGGTTTCTGTCCTTAAGGTCACGGATAACAAGCTTGTCAGCATCCTTTACAAACAGTCCGCTCCACTCGCCCATTCCGTCAACAAACTTACCCTGTGTGTTGACAAGATTTACAAACGGCAGATCGTTTTCCTTACCCACTCTGTTATCATCTTCACCAAAGGCCGGGGCGATATGAACGATACCGGTACCGTCCTCCATTGTTACGTAGTTATCCGCAACAATTCTGTAAGCGTCGCCGTCAGGCTTTGCAAATGTATAAAGCGGCTCATAGTGCATACCGCAAAGGTCGGTTCCTATATATTCTTCAAGAATTGTATACTCGCTGTCCTTCGGCAGAACGCTCTCAAGCAGAGCCTTTGCCAGAATAAACTTTTCATCGCCGAGCTGAACCTTGACATATGTTTCGGACGGATTAACGCAGAGCGCAACGTTTGACGGAAGCGTCCACGGCGTGGTTGTCCATGCGAGGAAATATTCGCCCTTATCCGCTCCGACAATCGGGAACTTGGCAATAATCGAATTTTCCTTAACGTCCTTATAGCCCTGTGCAACCTCGTGGCTGGAAAGAGCAGTTCCGCAGCGGGGACAATAAGGCATAATCTTGTGTCCCTTATAAAGCAACCCCTTGTCCCAGATCTGTCTGAGCGCCCACCAAACGGATTCTATATAGTCGTTGTGATATGTCACATACGGGTTATCCATATCTGCCCAGAATCCGACACGGTCGCTCATCTGCTCCCAGTCGCTCTGATAAGTAAACACGCTCGCCTTACACTGCTTGATAAAGTCCTCAACGCCGTATTCCTCAATCTGCGGCTTTCCGCTGATGCCGAGGCTCTTTTCAACCTCAAGCTCAACAGGCAGACCGTGTGTGTCCCAGCCCGCCTTACGCTCAACGAGGTAACCCTTCATTGTGCGGTAACGCGGAATCAAATCCTTGACCGCACGGGTCAGAACGTGACCGATATGCGGCTTGCCGTTCGCAGTCGGCGGACCGTCAAAGAATGTGAAGATTTCAGCACCTTCACGGTTTTTTATACTCTTTTTAAATATATCGTTCTCTTTCCAGAATTCAACAACTTCCTTTTCGCGGTCAACGAACGAAAGCTCTGTGGAAACCTTTCGATACATCAAAATCCCTCCAATTCGTGGTTAATATCTATATAAATCGAAAACCGACCTAAATATTAATATTGTAATACAAAATCTTATGTTTGTCAACATAGAAATTAGGGATTAGGGATTAGGGGTTAGGGATTGGGGGTTAGGGATTAGGGGTTAGGGGTTAGGGGTTAGGGATTGGGGGTTAGGGATTAGGGATTAGGGATTAGGAATTGGGGGTTAGGGGTTAGGGATTAGGGGTTAGGGATTAGGGATTAGGGATTAGGGATTAGGGATTAGGGATTAGGGATTAGGAATCAGGTGGCAGGACAGAATTAACAAAAATTTAAAAATTGTGATACATAACTTTTTATTGACATAGATATATAGTAGTGCTATAATCTTTGTTAAGTTGCTTAATTGTTAAGAAGCTTTATTTTCAAGAGATTTTGGGGAATATTTTAGGGAGGAAGCTATGGAAGACAACAACAGTATATCAAAAACTGTTTTCGGCGTATTAGGGAGCGCCGAACGCATTATTTTTAAAATCAAGAGCTCAATACATCGGGGTTTTGAAAAATCTCCGATTTCTATAAGAGAGTTTTTGGTTTTAAAGATGATCCGTGACGCTGAGGAAAACTCAGACAATATCACATCAAGTGAGATAAGCCGCTTTTTCTGCATTTCACGTTCTGCGGTTTCGCAGTTTATTGCGTCGCTTGAAAAGCGTGAATATATAGAAAGAAAGACTGTCGAAAGCGATAAGCGAAAGACCTATCTCATAGCTACGCCAAAGGCGAAGGCTGTGCTTGACGACTATAAAAGCCGCTTTATTGAAATCTTAAATGAATTAAGCAAGCAAATGGGCGGAGAGAGGTTTACTCAGCTGTTAGCGCTGTCAGCCGAAGCTGCGGATCTGCTTGAAGATATGATTGTATAACCCACGCATGTTTTTTAGCAGTAATCGGGAAATTGACCTACAGAGAAAGGCGGCAATATGAAAAAAAATCAAACTAAAAACAATCGTATGCTAAAAAAAGTCAGACAGCTTTTTGATAAAATTGATTTCGACAAAATCAAAGAAAAGCTGAAACGTATTTGGCTTGCCGTAATAGGCTTTGTCAAAAAACACAAGATTATTACGGCATTGATTTGTGTAATCCTTGTTTCGGTGATCGCAGTTTCCGCAACTGCAATCTCAAAAAATAGTAAGTCGAACAATAACAATCTCGTACTTAAAGCAGAGATACGCGACATAGAAGAGACAATAAGCGGAAGTACAGTTGTCGAAGCGAACGACGAATACAGTATTACCCCGATGGTTACGGGCGAAATCCTCGAAGCGCCGTTTGAAGAGGGCGACTATGTAAATAAAGGCGATTTACTCTACAAGGTTGACGCCAACACCTTGGAAAAAAATATCCAAAGCGCGGATATTGCAATAGCCAAGGCAAAGAAGGCGTACGAAGATGCATTAAACGAAAACAACAAAACCGTGCGCGACTATGATACGAGTGCCAGTTCGGTCAGAAGTGCAGAGATTGCCGTTGAAAAGGCTCAGCAGAGCTATAACGATGCGTTGAAAGAACGTGACGACCTGAGTCTTAAGTCAAACTATTCGGGAGTTGTAACAAAGCTCTACGTGTCAGCAGGAGATACGGTCGGCGCAGGTACAAAAATTGCAGACGTTGTTGACAATACAGCAATGATAATTAAGGTTCCGTTTAACACTCAGGACGCCGGCAATATCTATCCCGGTGAAGCCGCAGTTTTAACATTAACGAGTTCCGGCAGCAATATCAGCGGCGTTGTGACCGAGGTTGGCTCAATGAACGAGAGCGGCAGCGGATATACGTCGTACAGAAAAGTCACAATTGAGATAACAAATCCCGGCGCTGTCTCGGCAGGCGATACTGCCACCGCCATGGTCGGCGATATTGCATGTAACGATGTCGGAACCTTTGAAAACGCTACCGATGAGTCAATCACCGCATCGGTCAGCGGTAAAATTGAAAAAATTTATATCTGCGAAAACGGTCGTGTGAGCAGCGGCGAGGTGGTTCTTGTTATTGACTCAGATTCCGTTGATTCAAAAATAAATTCAGCAAAACTAAGTCTTGACGATGCAAAACAGGCGCTTGAGCGTTCCAAAATACAGCAAACAACAAGCAATGCCTCGACAGATATAAAGAGCAACAGCTTAAATTCGTCCGTTGAAAATGCACGAATGGCGTATGAGGACGCTGTTATTGCAAAGGAAAAGCTGCTCAAAAGCCTCGAAGATTACACTATCACCGCTCCGATTTCCGGTACTGTGGTAACCAAAAACATGAAACAGGGCGACAAAATCGGCGGCGGAAATTCTTCCTCTTCTTCTTCGTCCTCACAGTCGGCTTCATCTTCATCACTCGCTTCTTCGGCGGCAAGCTCAGGTTCAAGCAGTGCGCTTGCGGTTATCTATGATATGAGCAAGCTGAAATGCACACTCAATGTCGATGAGCTTGACGTTAAGAAAATCTCTGTCGGACAAAAAGTTACCGTTACCGCAGACGTTTCAGACAAGGAATACACCGGTGTTGTTGAAACAATCGGCGTTGAAGGCTCAGTCGGCAGCAACGGCGTTACTACATATCCGGTTAAAATAGAAATACTCGACTTTGATGACGCTCTTCTGCCGGGAATGAATATTGACGCAAATATTGTTGTCTCAAGCATACATAATGCGCTTTCGGTTCCTGTAAGCTGCGTTAACAGAGGCAACACGGTTTATATCAAGGGTGACAAGACGGAACGTGACGACAACGCTCCCGAAGGCTATCGAACTGTTGCTGTCGCAACAGGTATAAGCGACGGAGACTTCATAGAGGTCTACGGAGACATCAAGGAGGGCGACGAGCTGTATTCTGAAGCTGCACAGGCGGTTAACCCGATGGAACAGATGCAGCAAATGCATGACCAGGCTGCCGGCGGTATGAGCGGTGATTCCGGCCGAGGCGGTGCTCCGGGCGGAGGCGGCGCTCCCGGCGGAGGTGGCATGAGATGATAAACGAAGCCACAGCACAGGATAACATGTTAAATTCAAGCTCTGAAGTTCCGCTTATCGAACTTAATGAGATATACAAGATATATAAAATGGGCGATTCGGAGGTTCATGCACTTGACGGAATTTCAATGAAGATTTACAAGGGCGAATTTGTCGCAATTGTCGGTCAGTCCGGAAGCGGAAAATCCACATGTATGAACATAATAGGCTGTCTTGACGTTCCGTCTCTCGGCAAGTATTACTTAAGAGGCAAGGACGTCAGCACAATGAAGGACGATGAGCAAGCTGAAATCCGTAACAAGGAACTTGGTTTCATATTTCAGCAGTATAACCTGATTCCGAAGATAAACGTACAGCAAAATGTTGAGCTTCCGCTGATGTATGCCGGACTGAGCGAGCGCGAACAGCAAAAGCGCGCGCTTGCCTCGCTCGACAAGGTCGGGCTGAAGTCAAAGGCAAAAAACATGCCGCAGCAGCTGTCCGGCGGACAGCAGCAGCGTGTATCAATCGCAAGAGCGCTCGCAGGCGACCCGTCAATTATTCTGGCTGACGAGCCGACCGGCGCGCTTGATTCAAAGACCGGCAAGGAAGTGCTTAAATTTCTGAAACAGCTTCATTCAGAGGGCAATACCATAGTGCTGATAACTCATGATAACACCATTGCCGCCCAGGCCGGACGCGTAATACGCGTCCAGGACGGAAGAATAATATATGACGGCGAACCTGACATAAACAAGTTTGCGCAGGTTGCCCATGCAGGAGACGAGGATGGTGATGATGAATGACGTTTAAAAAATCGTTTCAGCTTGCACTGTCCAACCTGTTGTTTGATAAGATGCGTTCACTTCTCACCATGCTCGGTATGATAATAGGCGTTGCAGCCGTTATAATACTGATAAGCCTTATGAACGGCATGATGGGAATGATGGACGACCAGTTCTCAAAACTTGGCACAGACACAGTTTCGATAACCGTCCAAGACAGAGGCGGCAGCCGTACTGTTGACGAAGAAGATATATATGAATTTGTAGATGAAAATCCTGATATGTTCAAAGGACTCTCACCCAATGTGAGCGTCGCAAATGCCTTGGTTAAGGCGGTTGGCGATGATATAACTACCACTGCCACAGGAGTCAGCGAAGAATATGTCGGTATAAAACAGCTTGAAGTTGAACAGGGCAGATTTTTAAGCTATATTGACATAGAGAAAAAGGCAAAGTACTGCGTAATCGGAACTTACATAGAGAGGGAACTGTTCGGTCAGGGCAACGCCTTGGGACAGACGCTCAGAATAAACGGAAAGTCCTTTACGGTTGTCGGAGTGCTTAAAGAGGACGACGACTCAACAAGCGGAAGTACAGACGACGTTATGTATATTCCGTATACCACTGCCGTAACAATGTCCTCTTCTAAGTTTATAAATTCATATACACTTTGGACGACAAGCGTTGATATTGTTGACACGGCGATTGCCAAGTCAAAGCAATTCCTCCAGACCAAAGTCGGAGACAGCGATTATTATAACGTATCAAGCATTAAGCAGGTAATGGACATGGCAAACACCATGACCGGAACCATGCAGACCTTGCTGGTTTGCATTGCCGGAATTTCGCTCCTTGTCAGCGGTATAGGAATTATGAATATCATGCTTGTATCAGTCACAGAGCGAACGCGCGAAATAGGTATCAGAAAATCTCTCGGCGCAAAGGCAAAGGATATTAAAACCCAGTTCGTCATTGAGGCCGGTACGATAAGCGGAGTCGGCGGACTGATAGGAATTGTTGTCGGGTCGATACTTGCCGTGATTGTCGGGCAGCTGCTCGGACTGACCGCCATACCGTCGCTCGGCGCAATTATGATTTCGTTCGGAATCTCCGTAGGTATAGGCATTATATTCGGATTTCTCCCTGCCAAAAACGCTGCCAACCTGAACCCGATTGACGCATTAAGACATGAATAAGCATAAACAACTCTACACCATAAATTCGGAGGATTATATATGAATATAAAATTTAAAAGGCTTGCTGCTCTTCTGCTCGCTTTGACTGTAACATGCGCATATTTTACAGTTGCCGCAGAAGAATCAGAAACAGAAGCGATTACGGATATAAGCACTACCTTCTATCAAAACAGTGAACAAATACTGCCGCTTCTCACCGAGCTAAAAATCATGAACGGCGACCCGGACGGGAATTTAAGGCTCGGTGATACGGTCACCCGCGCCGAGTTTACTAAAATTGCTGTTGCAGCATCCGACTACCGCAACAATGTTGCGTCCCAGCTTTCGATATCGCCGTTCTATGACGTACCTTACACCAACTGGTCTGCGCCGTATGTCAGAGTGGGCGTTACTAACGGTTTGGTATCCGGCTATCCGGACGCATCGTTCAAGCCGGACAATCCGGTCACGTTTGAAGAAGCGGTGACAATCATGCTGCGCGTACTCGGCTACTCGGACAGCGATTTCGGAGTTGCATGGCCGAGCGGTCAGATAGGTATGGCTGATAACCTCGATATGACGGACAATATTTCAGACACTCAAATCGGCTCTGAAATGACAAGGGGCGATGTTGCAGTGCTGGTTTACAACACACTGCGCACAAAGAAAAAGAACTCCCAGACCGAGCTTGTTAATATATTTGACATCAGCTTTATTGAGGACATAACTCTGATTTCCACCTCAAAAGAGGACACCTCTATTCCGGGCGACGAGGTCTTTACCGATAACGGCTCATACAAAATACGCTCAGACTTTGACTATTCATTAGTCGGAATGAAGGGCGACCTTGCGCTGAAGGATAACAAGACTGTAATCAGCTTCTTCCCGGATTCTGACCAGAGCAGCAGCGAAAAGTATGCCGTATATTCGGTTTTAAGCGACAGCGTTATCGTATACAGAAACAGCAGTATGGAGTCGCTTGACTTAAACAATCAGACAACAGTATATGACGGAAAGACAAAGACAACCTACTCTGCAATAAAGTCGGGTATGGAAATGGGTGATGTTCTTAGCGTAAAGCGTACAAACGGAAATATAGATTATATAGTTTATCAAAAGGGTAACTTAATCGGGCCGTATACCGCCGGTGCAGGCGCTGACTGGGAGCTGTCGATGGATATAAATCAAAGCACTGTCATAATGCGTGACGGCAATGTTTGCAGCGCTTCGGATATACAGCCGTATGACATACTGTATTATGTGCCTGAGATTAATATGGCGTTCGCTTACACAACAAAAGTTACAGGGGTTTACAACAAGGCAATTCCGAACAAGGATAATCCGACAGAGGTTGAGATTTCCGGTGTGACATACAAAGTAGAAGGCAGCAGCGCCTTTAAAAAGCTCTCGTCAAGCGGAAGTCTTAAAATAGGCGACACCGTAACCGTTCTCCTCGGCAAGACAAACGGAATAGCCGATGTAATGACTTCGGCAGCTATCAGCTCAGAAATAGTAGGCTATGCGTACGAGACCGGTTCTAAGACATACACCTCAAGCAACCTTAAGGAATACTCGAATTACTATATCAATGTAATAGACGCAAACGGTCAGACATACAGCTACACTACCAATCAGAACTATGAAAACTGTAAAAACTCCGTTGTCAGAATCAGCATAAACGACGGAATAGCCAAAGTAACTGCGCTCAGCAGAGCCACATTAAGCGGAAGCTTTTCGTGGGACAGCAAGCGTCTCGGAAGCGAACAGCTTGCTGATAATATAAGCATACTTGATATAGGAACAACAGACAAAAACGATCCCTCGCTGTATACAACCGTACACCCTCAGCGAATTGACGGCGTAAACATCAGCTCAGGCAAGGTTTTGTATTACCACAAGGGTACAGACGGAAAGATCGATGAGCTTATACTAAATGATGTGACCGGCGATTCCTACACCTACGGTCTGATTACATCAGCCACAAACGCAAGTATGGGACTGCATGCGTCAGGATCCTATAGCTATCTGATAAACGGCACATCTTACTCATTTGCAAGCAGTTCATCGATGTATAATGTAAGCAGCGGCGAAGGCGTAAAGCTTTCATCTGCAAACAATCCGTCGATAATGCTTCCGCTGACAAAGCTTGACGGAAATGTTGAACTGACAACCAACACATACCTTACCTCAGGCGGTAAGACCTATCCGCTCGCGGATAATGTTCAGGTGTACGAAAAGGAATACGGCAGTACAACAATATACCGTATGAAGCCGATAAGCGAAATAGTAGGCAACGACAGCTATACGCTGTATGCGTATTATGACAAATCGCCTGCAAGCGGCGGCAGAATAAGGATTATAGTCGCTATGAAGCATTAAAGTAAAGTGGCTGCTGCAATTTTTATTATTGCAGCAGCCATTTGTTTTGTAATACAAATTATAGTTTGACGGGCTAAGCCCTCTCCGTCAGCTCCGCTGACACCTCTCCCGGAGGGAGAGGCTTTTT
>CAJKEB010000038.1 GCA_905198865.1 uncultured Eubacteriales bacterium | reverse complement strand
ACCGCCGAATTGCGGTTTACCAATTTAGATTTTTAAACCTTTTTCTAAAAGGTTTATGTGCGATAAACTATAATTTTTCATATATTTAATTATGGGAGATTTTGTTGAATATTGTATGTTACACTTGTGTTATTGAAAAGAGTGTGGTATAATTATTAAATACCGTAAATGTTTATTGCGAAAACAATAAAGTAAGGCGGTGGTTTTGTGAACAGATTGGTAAGCGTAATAAAAAAGCTGGTATTTCGGGCGCCGAAGTATATTTGGCATTTTTGCTGTATGACGGTATTCTATTGTCTGGGCGGCATTGCGGTGCTTGTATCCGAAAAATACCGTGACGTATGGATTGTTTCGGAGCGCGGAAAGGATGCCAGGGATAACGGTTATCATTTTTACAAATATGTACGCGAGACACGTCCTGATATAAAGGCGTATTACATAATAGATAAAAAATCGCCCGACTATCCGAAGGTAGAGAAGCTCGGCAACGTTGTTGCATACGGCAGCTTTAAGCATCACCTGCTGTTCTCGGTGTCAACGCACAAAATCAGTACGCATGTATTCGGTTATTCGCCGGATATACTGTGCTATAACAGATTTCAAAAGCTGGGACTGATACGGGGCAGGCTTGTGCTTCTTCAGCATGGGATAATTGTAAACGACATTAAGTGGATGTTTTATCCGAACACCAGACTTGATTTGTTTGTGTGCGGAGCCAAGCCGGAATACGAAGCCGTAAAAGAAAGATACGGATATCCGAGCGGTGTGGTCAGGTATTTAGGGCTGTGCAGGTATGACGCTTTGCTCAAACCTCACGAAGAAAAAAGCAGGATTTTGCTTATGCCGACCTGGAGAATTGACATCTGCGGCGGCAGCAGTGAGAATTTTAGAAAATCTGAATATCATAATGCGTTTCAGAGCCTGATTAACAATCCGAGGCTTCTGAAGTTTCTGGAGTCGAACAACACAGAGCTTGTATTTTATCCGCACTATGAGGTTCAAAAGTTTTTGGATACGTTTTCATCGTCGTCAGACAAGGTTGTATTGGCGTCGTTTGAGGAGTATGACGTGCAAGAACTGCTGCTTTCGTCAAGGCTTTTGATAACCGATTTTTCAAGCGTATTCTTTGATTTTGCGTATATGGGCAAGCCTATGGTTTTCTATCAGTTTGACGAGGAAGATTACAGAAGGCAGAACTATCAAAAGGGTTATTTTGATTATAGAAAAGACGGGTTTGGTTCGGTTCTCGGCGATGAGGAAGCTGTTGTAGACCGGATTATAGAGATTGCAGAAAATAATTTTGATGTTGATGAAGAATATGCAAAGCGCGTTAACGGATTTTTTGAGATGAGAGATGCGGAGAACTGCAAAAGAAACTTGGACGCAGTTCTCAGTTTAAATTAGCTGTCTGAGTTTTGCGGCTGTTACGGAGGAGTATTATTCGATGGGAGATTTGCAAAGTCGTCAGAATTCAAAGCTGCTTGCGGCGGTTTATATTATACTGTTTGCCGTTGCGGCGGTGGGCGATTCAAAATTTCTGCCGAGCTCGGCTAAGGCTGCCGCTGTGATGACGTTTGCAATAGCAGTAATGGTTTTGATGGTGACGGCGGATTTCTCGAATCTTAAAACTATTTCGTGGTTTATAATTATATACAGCGTATGGATTTTTGTTATTTTGTTTTATTCGCTGTTTATATGGATAATCAGATTTGAAACCGCTTCGTATATGATGAGAGGCTGCTCAAAGCTGATGTATCAATTTATGCTTGTGCTGTGTGTTTTCGCCGCGGCGTATTTGTTCGGCGAAAAGGGTATTCATTATACATTCTATGGACTTGTGCTTGGCAATGCCGTAATCGCACTTCTGTATATACCCGTATATGGTATAAGCGAAGTGATTTCGTCGGTTACGACTTTTGTATTAAGCCCGGGCGAGGCCGTTGGCTACATGAGAAGTCTTGAGATACACGATATTACATTTACATACGGATTTTTCTTAATATACTTCATCTTTTTTGATAAGATAAGCACGAAAAAAATGAAGGCCTTTAATATATTGATTGCGGCGCTTTTCTTTTATATGGGCTTTAAAAGAATTGCACTTATAAGCTTTATGTTTATTTTTGCTGCCGGGTTGATTCTGAGAAAGACGCCGCCTCGTGCACAGTACGGAATTATGAAAACAGTGTTAGTTTTGGCTGTCATTTTTTCGTTTATATATTTGCTCATTATAAATAACGATGTTTTTATAATGATGATGAACAAGTTTGGCGTAGATGTTATGGGACGTGATGTCCTGTACGGATATATTGATAAGTATTACAGGATTTCGCCGACATTTTTCGGCTATGGCTTTGAATATGTTCATATGATGATGCTTGAGATAGCAAAGGTAGGCGGAAGTCAGTTCAACGGCATGGTTGATATACATAATGATTTTTTGCGTGTGTATATCGAGATGGGATTTTGGGGCTTTATCGCATGGGGCTTGTATACGCTTGTATTTCAGTACAGCCGTATAAAGTCAAAAATCAGTCTTGACACAGCGCGGCTGTTTTTCCTGTGCGAGATGTATATATTTTTTACATACATGACAGATAACACGCTGTTTTACTTCTTCTCGGGCATGGTTTTAAGAATGATTCCCGCTTGCTATGCACTGCATAGAGAAAGCCCTGAGAAAGCAGAAATACTTGAAGGAAAGCCGGTTGATACAGATGATAAGAAGCAAAAAGGACTTAGCATATTATCTCAATGAGGATAAGAAGGCATTGCGGTGCAGAACCAAAAGACCGCGCATAGGTCAGGACGAGATATGGCGGTATCAGATTCTGCTCAGAAAGACAGAGTATTACACAAACTGTAAGAGAGGCGTTTTTGGGAAGGTCTTAAAATTACTCTATCATTACAGATACAGGAGACTCGGCAGAAAGCTCGGCGGATTTTGTATATCTCCAAACAGCTTCGGACCCGGACTTTCGATAGCGCACTGGGGAGCGATTGTAGTTCATCCGAACGCAAGAATAGGCAAAAATTGCCGCATTCATGAGGGCGTAACCATCGGGGCTACAAACGGTAGTACGGACGCGGCAAAAATCGGAGATAATGTATTTATCGCCTCGGGTGCAAAGATAATAGGCGGAGTTACTGTAGCGGACGATGTGGCTGTCGGAGCAAATGCGGTTGTTGTAAAGGATATAGAGGAAGCGGGAATAACGGTAGGCGGAGTTCCGGCAAAAAAAATCAGCGGCAACAACTCACATGCAAATTTAAGCGAGATGCTTGTTTTGTAAGCAGAATAAGTCAAACATCGTGTTTGTACGGAAATAAGCAAGAAGTAGTTAATATTATTTGCAAGAAAACAGGTGGTTGAAAAAATGTTTTTTTCTAAACTAAAAGAGTATTTGGCAACCGATCTTAGCAGATTAAAGCCAAAGCGCATAAAGAGTTATATTATAAGTAAAAAGAATAAGATAATTGAGCAGGAGGAAAGACTAAACAATGCCATAGAGCAGGATATGTCCGGTGCAAAACTTGCTTTAAGTCTCATATGGCAGAAAAAGTTCTGGATTATCGGGCTGACGGTTTTGTTCATGGCCTTGCTTTGCGTTGTCTTTTATTCTTTAAGCGACAATACTTTGACGACAACCATGTCGCTCAATTATCAGGAGGGGTCAAAGGGACTTAACCCGAACTCGACAAGATTTAATATGTATGAGCTTAAATCAAACGCCGTCATGGAGCGTGCGTTGAGGTATATGGGTCTTACCGGTGACATTGCCCCGGAGGAGCTTGCCAATAATATTTCGATTGATAACTCGGATCAGAAGGCTATTACTTACGACGCTTCCGACCAAAGCGGTTATTTTATATCCACCAGTTTTAAGGTTAAATATAACAGGAACAAAAATATGGGCAGTATTTCGACTCAGGATATAATGACCATGATCTGCAAGGCATACAACGACATATTTCATGAGAACTATTCTGACAAGAGAACAGTGCTTACATTTGATATCGGAGACACGAGCGATATGGAATATGTTGAGATAGGCGATGCGCTGACGAGGCATGCTCAGCAAATGAATGAATATCTCTCAAGACGCGTCTCGGAAAACGGAACCTTTAAAGCCGAAACAACCGGTCAGACTTTCCAGACGGTAAACAGACTTGTTCAAAACCTGGTCGATTACGATATTTCAAAGTATGAGTCCTATGTTCTTGAAACGGGTCTTGCCAAAAATAAAACAGAGTTTATCCAGACTCTTTATTACAAGAACTCGGTGCTTGATATAAAGTATCAAAAAGCAATGGCGGATTACAGTGTTCGCCAGGACGGGATCTCGAAGTATGATGAAGCAATGATCGGTACGGTTATGATTCCTGCGGTCAACAGCAATAACGAATATTACATGTCAAGAACAAATATTGGTATCGACTACCTTGCGAAGGACGCGGAAACTCATCTGAGCCAGGCAAAGGATTTATTGAAAGAAATTGAGATAAATACAGATATAATAAACAAGCTAAGCGAAAGAACACCGACTCTCGAGGATTATACAAAAGCCGAAGAAATGCTTAAGAATATAAATAAGGATTTCGAGAAGATTTCTCAGCTTGCGCTGGAGACCGACAGAGAGTATATAAAATATAAAACTAAGGATTATTTGACTTTCAAATTAAACGAGAAATCCTTGCTTGAAAAGCTTGAATGGAAAAAGGTTGCAGCAGGCGGTGCAATTTTCTTTGTTTGCCTGTGCGTGCTTTTCTATATTATGGGTAAGAGAAGCCTTGCCGGGAGAGGAGACCGTGCATGAAGAACTTTGAAGTTTTCAGATACATAAGAAAGTGGAAATATCTGATTATTGCAATTTGTATATTGGGCGCATTCCTTGTATACAGATATGCGATGTCAAAACAGCTGTATGTGGCTCAGACTGTTCTGCGTTACTCCAATTCAGAGGCGAAAAACGGTATGACTCCAAGCGGTGATAAGCTTGATGTAACCGAAATCTACTCATCAAACGTTATTACCGGTGTTCTTGAGGATTTGGGGCTTAATACCGGTGCGGACTCAATCCGTTCGAAGTGCGCGGTAGAGCCGATTATTCCTGATGATGAGGAACAAAGAAAAGCGGCGATACTCAAGGAGGGCGAGGAGTACGTCTATAACCCGACCGATTATCTCATAACCTTCAGTGTCGGAAGCGATTACAGTAAGGAATATGCCGCAAGCGTTCTGGATTCTGTGCTTAAGAATTATTTTATCAATTACGGCGATAAGTATATTAACCAGACTGTGCTTCCGAATAACGCCTCAAATGTTAAAGACGGCGACTACGATTATATTGAATGTGCAGAGATTCTGGACAGCTCGGCAAACGATATATATGATTACCTGTATAACAAGAAATACCACTATCCGTATTTCAGAGCTGCTTCTACGGGTTATTCGTTTAACGACTTATACAGTATGTATAAAGAAATACTCAGTTATGATGTACCTAAACTAAGTTCAAAAATCCTCAATCAGAAGATTTCAAAGAATCAGGATGTATTGATAAAGGATTACAGAAACAGAATAAGCCAGTATAACATAGATTTAAACAATCTCGGAGAAAAAATCGATCCTCTCTATGCGCTTATAACTCAGTACAGCACCAAGAGTAAGGAGGGTATTCAGTATCATTACGGCAAAGGTACTGACAATGACAGGACAAATGACTATATCCTCAAGGATGTTTATGAGGACGAAGAGCTGAAAGTAGCTACAGAGACAACATATGACGCATTGATCAATCAGTATGTCAAGCTTGAAATTTCACGTCAATATAAGAGGGTGGATATGGAGCATAAGCAGGACTTGCTCGATACCTTCAATGCGGCTACGCCGGCAGACGATGCGGGCGAGGCGGTTGAGGAAATTGAAGCGGATATGGACGAGTTAATTGCAAAGCTTGACGAATACTATAATATCGTTGAGACAACCGTTAACGAGTTTAATCAGTATCTGGGCGCTTCAAATATTACCACTCTGACAAGCGTCAATGTGACGGAGCGGATTAATATAAAGCTCTATCTCTTGATTGCGATTATACTCTTCTTAATCTGCGGCTGTCTCGGCGCTGTTTTCCTCGGCCGTACACAGGACTTTGTGGATTATCTCATGTACATCGACAAGAAAACAAAGCTGCCGAACCGTGCCAAGTGCGATATGCTTATCAATAAGTATGATGAAGCTCCGCTTAGTGATAACTTCACGTTTATTCTCATACGGCTTGACGTATTAAAGTTGGTTAACGCTCAGAACGGACGCGAAGCAGGCGATGTGCTTCTGGGCGAGTTCGGACGTATGCTCAGCGAGAGTGCGGAAAACTACGGATTTGTCGGTTATAACGGAAGCGATCAGTTTATGTGTATGTTTGAAAGCTGTAACTGGACAAAGGCAGAAATGTTTATCGCAAATCTCACGAGCATTGTTGAGCATTATAACTCAAAGAAGCCCAAATATGAGATCACTTTCTCCTATGCGATTGAAGAGTCGACAAGCAAGGGCGTATATGACGTGCGTAAGCTGATGTCAGCGTCGTTTAAGGATATCAACTCAAGTCCAAATGCCAAGGACTTAAGCAATAAAAACGACAATGACCCGGACGACCCGAATACGCCGAATACTCCCGGCGGTGGTTCGCCAAACCCGGAAAACGGAGGCGGATTAAGCAAGCCTACGGCAGGCGGAACGGCAGGATTCAGCAAAGCGCCTGCTCCGAAGCAGTATACTCCGGTAAAATGGAACAATAAAAGCAGTGTTAAGGCGCCTTCGGAATATAAGGCTGTGGTTGTGAGAGAAAAAAATAAAGATACAGAAGCCGAAAAAGAATTCAAGTCAAGGCTCATAGCAAAGACCGAAACATTTAAGCCGCAGATAGCTGCGGAGCCGGTCAATACTGTAAAAGAAGATGCTGATGATAACCATACCTCAGCGGCTTTTGAAATCAATGAGCCACCTGAAATACATGAGGTTCAGGTTGTGGTGAAGGAAAAACCGAAGCCGAACACAGCTTGCTGTGAGGAAAGCGCTGAAGATAACCCGTATGCGCCCAAGCAGAGGGTTAAGAAAACTTACCGAAGCAGGACTTCCGAAGAGCCGGCGCCGAACCTTGACAGTTATGCACCGAAAAACAGAAAGAACAGAAGCTGAGACATTGGAGAACAAAGTCTATGAAAAAGTATATAGAGTTATTTTCAAAATATAAAAAGAGAATACTATGCATACTGCTTGTAATAGTGCTGTGTGTATGCGTGTTTAATCTGACAGACCAGTCAAAGATTGACGTGACGTTCTATCAGGTTCAGTCGGGCAAGGTGTCAGATAACATTCGTATAGTAGTCATTGCCGACCTTCATCTGAGAGAGTTCGGAAAGGACAACATAAGACTCGTAGAGCAGATTGAAAAGCTGGGACCTGACATAATTGCATGCGTCGGTGACTCGAATATAAGGCAAAAAAGCAACTATGATATTGTCCTGACGCTGTTTAAGCAGCTTGTTGGTGTTGCGCCTGTATACTACTGCCTGGGTAATCATGAGTATGAAGCGATGCTGTTTAAGGATTCAAAGATTGACAAGGATCTTGAGGAAATCGGCGTGCATGTGCTCAATGACGAATCCGAGATTGTAAATATAAAGGATACAAAGCTGAATATCGGCGGATTGTCACAGGGTCCCCGTCAGTTTGAAAGATACGGACATAAATTCTTTGACAAGTATATCGAAGAGGACTACTTTAAGCTGCTGCTTGTACACTATCCAGAGGAATTCCAGGGGGTTATCGAGCAATATCCGATTGATTTGGCGCTTTGCGGTCACGCACACGGCGGACAGATGATACTTCCGCTTATCGGCGGAGTATACTCGTCGGGACAGGGATTTTTGCCTAAGCTGACTGAGGGCTATCATGAGATTGAAAACAGCAAGGTTATTATAAGCCGAGGTCTCGGAAGCTCAAATATTGTTCCGAGAGTCAACAACAGACCCGAGCTTGTAGTGGTTGATTTATGTTGGTATTAACTTAAACAGGACGTGATATAATGCAGGACAAGCCGCTTGTAAGCGTTGTTGTTCCGGTGTATAATATGGGACAGCAGCTTAAAAAATCGATAAAGCATATTTTAAATCAAACCTATGAAAATATTGAAGTTCTGCTGGTTGACGACGGCTCAAAGGACAATACTTTTGAGATATGCAGTGAGCTTGCTCAGAGCGATAAGCGTGTAAGGTGCTTTCATCAGCAGAACATGGGCTCCGGACCTGCCAGAAACAAGGGGATTGAAAACGCATCCGGAAAGTATATTTACTTCCCTGACGCGGACGATAAACCGGACGAGAGCCTCATAGAGTGTGCGGTGAGCGGCATGGAGGAAAACGGCTGCGACATGGCGGTTTTCGGCTTCAGGCGAACTCTTGACAACGGCAGGGAAATTACTGTGCACAAGCTTGATGGCGAAGTGTATAACGGAGAAGTTGTCCGCCGTGAATATCACAGGTTTTACGGCTTCAACGACATCGGCGGAATACAGGGCGCGCCGTGGAACAAAATGTTCCGGCTTGATTATATCAAAAAAAATAATATTGAATATCCGCCGATGCGTCGGCATCAGGACGACGTGTTCATTATGCGGTATGTGAGCGTTATGGATAAAGTGCTATTTATCGATAAGATTCTCTACACCTACTATGCAAACGATAAGCGCATGCTTTTCAGCAAGTTCCCGAAGGATTATTTCGATATTGTTTCTGAGCTTAATGATTACAGTATGAAATATATATATAATTGGAACAAGAACAATAAAAATGCCGTGGACTTGATTTGCAGAGAGTTTGTCAACGGAACATGTCAGGCACTTATTGTCTCATTCAATCCGAAGTTTGGATATACCTTTAAAGAAAGGTATAAGGTTATAAGAAATATAGCCCGGAGGTTTATGAGCGAGCTTCCGAACCCCGGTTATCGTTCTGACTCTACTATGTTCAGACTGATGAGAGCCAAGAGCTATATTTTGCTTTACTTTACAGCCCGTCTTGCGCTTATAAAGCATTACGGATAAATTATACAGGAGTGATTATTGTGCAGGAAAAGCCGCTTGTGAGTATTGTCGTACCGATATATAACGCCGGCGAAACGCTGGAGACAGCGCTGAAATATATACTTGCCCAAACCTACGAGAATATTGAAGTAATATTGGTTGACGACGGGTCAGCCGACAACTCGTATAACATCTGTACCGAGTTTGCGAACCGTGATAAGCGGGTGCGCTGTATCAGGCAGGAGAGCAATATGGGCTCCGGACCTGCCAGAAACAGAGGTATAGACGCCGCCTGCGGAAAGTATATTTACTTTGCGGACGCAGATGACAAAATGGACATTTATCTTGCGGAAAGCGTTGTGCGCTGTATGGAGGAAAACGGCTGCGACATGGCGGTTTTCGGCTTCAGGCGCACTTTTGACGACGGCAGCGAAAAAGCAGTACAAAAGTTAGACGGCGCTGTTTATGGCGGCGCGCAGGTCAGACAAGAGTATGACAAGTTTTATGAGAGCAACAAACCCGCAGGAATACAGGGCGCGCCGTGGAACAAAATGTTCCGGCTTGATTATATCAAAAAGAATAATATAAAATATCCGCCGCTGCGGCGGCATCAGGATGAAGTTTTCATCATGCGGTATGTTGATATTATGGACAGAGTAGTGTTTATAAATCAGGATTTATATATTCACGCAACCAATAACCGTCAGCGAATTTTTAACAAGTACCCCAAGGCATATTTCAATGTTGTATCAGAGCTTCATGCTTATCGTATGCAGTATATTTACGGCTGGAACAAAGAGAACAAAAAGATGCTTGATATGATATATGATGACTTTGTGTACTATACCGGTCTGGCGCTGATGTTCTCGTTCAATCCGAAGTATAATTATACATTCAGAAAGAGATACAGTGTACTAAGAGGCATAGCAAAGAGGTTTATTGACGAGCTTCACGATAAGAATTACCGTTCTGACTCAACTATGTTCAGACTGATGCGAGGCAGACACTATTTGACGTTGTATGCTGCGGCATATCTTGGTCTGAAAAAGTACTATCGATAAAAAACTCTTGAAAAATATCCGTATATGTATTATAATTATAAAATATGATGTGAAAATTGCGGGATTTTGCGGGCTTTGCCGTGCTTCTCGTGCAGAATATTTAAACGAAAGGTTGATATAGTATGCAGAATACTGAAAAGACAATGGAAAAAATCGTCGCTCTTTGTAAAGGAAGAGGCTTTGTATATCCGGGCTCAGAGATTTACGGCGGCTTGGCAAACTCGTGGGATTACGGTCCGCTCGGCGTTGAGTTTAAGAATAACGTAAAGCGCGCATGGTGGAAGAAGTTTGTCCAGGAAAGCCCGTACAACGTAGGGCTTGACGCAGCTATACTTATGAACCCCAAAACATGGGAAGCGTCAGGTCATGTCGGCGGATTTTCAGACCCGCTTATGGATTGTAAGGAATGTAAGGCACGTTTCAGAGCCGACAAGCTCATTGAGGACGCAACAGGCGAAACAGCAGACGGTTGGTCGGACGAAAAAATGGTCAGCTTTATCAAAGAACATAACATTGTCTGCCCCGAATGCGGAAAGCAGAATTTTACGGATATAAGAAAGTTTAATCTGATGTTCAAGACCTTCCAGGGCGTAACTGAGGACAGCTCAAGCGAGATTTACTTAAGACCTGAAACCGCGCAGGGTATCTTTGTAAACTTCAAAAACGTGCAGAGAACCGCAAGAAAGAAGCTGCCGTTCGGTATCGGTCAGATAGGTAAGTCGTTCAGAAACGAAATCACACCGGGTAACTTTATATTCAGAATAAGAGAGTTTGAGCAGATGGAGCTTGAGTTCTTCTGCAAGCCCGGCACCGATATGGAGTGGTTCAGGTTCTGGAAGGACTATTGCGAGAACTTCCTGCTCTCGCTCGGAATTAAGAAAGAAAATATGAGACTTCGCGATCACGATCCCGAGGAGCTTTCACATTATTCAAATGCAACAACCGATATTGAATTTTTGTTCCCGTTTGGCTGGGGCGAGCTTTGGGGTATTGCCGACAGAACAGACTTTGACTTAAAGCAGCACAGCAAGTTCAGCGGTGAGAAGATGGAATATACCGACCCTGAGACAAACGAGAAGTATATACCGTATTGTATCGAGCCGTCGCTCGGCGCAGACCGCGTTACATTGGCGTTCCTCGTTGACGCATATGATGAAGAGGTTGTGAACGCCGAAAAGAACGACACAAGAGTCGTTATGCACTTCCACCCGGCGCTGGCTCCGATTAAGGCTGCCGTTCTGCCGCTTTCAAAGAAGCTCGGCGACGAGGCAAGAAAGGTATACGAGGTTCTGGCATCCGAGTTTATGTGCGAGTATGACGAGGCAGGCTCTATCGGTAAGAGATACCGCCGTCAGGACGAAATCGGAACACCGTTCTGTATCACCTACGACTTTGATTCTCAGGAGGATAACAGCGTTACAGTCCGTCACCGTGACTCAATGGAGCAGGAACGCGTTAAGATTGACGATTTGGTTGAGTATATCAGAGAGAGAATTAAGTTTTAATTTTATACCGAAAGAATTATGAGAAAGACGCTGCTTGATGAACTGATTAAATTTACAAAAAAGGACAAAGTCCGCGCGCATATGCCGGGACACAACGGCGGAAAGGGGTTAAGCCGTAAATTCCGCCATCACGCTTTTTCGGTCGATGTGACCGAGTTTGACGAGACGGATAATCTCCAGAACCCAAGCGGAATAATCCTGAAGAGCGAAAAGCGTGCAGCCGGTATATTCGGCGCAGAGCGAACGTTCTTTATGGTTAACGGCTCAACCTCAGGTCTTGAAGCGGCGATACTGACTTTGGCAGGAAAGGGCGACAAGATAATTGTTGACAGAACCTGTCATAAGGCGGTTATTTCAGCAATAATCCTTGCCGGTGCAGAGCCGGTGTTTATTGAGCCGAGGTTTGACAAAAGGCATGGAATATACGCAGAGCTTTCCGCAGCCTCGGTCATGGATGCGCTTCGCGCTAATCCCGGCGCTGCGGCGGTTGTGATTACATCGCCGAGCTATTACGGCGTGTGCAGTGATGTTAAAGGAATTGCAGAAAAGGTTCATTCCGCCGGTTTGCCGCTTATCGTGGACGAGGCGCACGGAGCGCATTTTGCGTTCAGCGATCGGCTGCCTGAAACAGCTTTAAGCTGCGGCGCTGATATCGTTGTGCAGAGCGCGCATAAGACGCTGCCGTCACCGGGTCAGACTGCGCTTTTGCATGTCGGAGCCGGCGGCAGAATAGATATTGACCGCCTGCGCAGGAATATAAATCTGATACAAACCTCAAGTCCTTCATATATGCTGCTGTCGGGAATTGACGACGCAGTACGGCGTATGAACAGACCGCTCAGAAAACAGCTCAGTGCTGTTATTGAGCGCGTTATTGAGATAAAAAGCCGTATCAGTGTTATTGATAAGGTTTCATGCCTTGTAAAAAGCGAGCTTGAGTCGGATTACGACCTGACAAAGTTGGTTATAGATTTTTCTAAATTGGGAATAACAGGATACGGAGCGGCAGAGCTCCTGAAAAAGGATTACGGAATTTATACGGAGATGGCCGATGAGAAGAACGTCTTGTTTTATATAACGGCTTCGACAACCAAAAGGGACTTAAGTCTGATTGAACGTGCGGTTAACAACATTTCTGCCGGCAGCTTCAAGCCGCAGGAAATTTTAGAGCCGAGACCGCTGCCGCGTATTCGGCTGACTGCCGATATGCGCGAGGCTTACTTCGGTCAAAGCGAGACTGTCAGCATTGATGCGGCTGCCGGCAGAACAGCTGCGGAAATTTTAGTGTGCTGTCCGCCCTGCTGTCCGATTGTGGTTCCGGGTCAGCTGATTGATGAAGAAACAGTCAGGTATATAAAGAGCTTTACGAATATAGAAGAAGTGTCTGTTCAGGTCTAAAGCACAGTGTGATTCAGATAAAGATAGATTTTGTATTTAGTTTTGGAATTGTGTGGTGATTGCCGTGGCTGAAGCAGCCGGACTTGACAAGGTTTGCGGTCATGAAAATGTAAAAGCGGTTTTAAGCGCCGCACTTAAAACAGGGCGTATCGGTCACGCTTATATATTTACCGGTGCGGAGGGCGTCGGCAAGTACACCATGGCGCGCGCTTTCGGCGGATGTATAGTGGGAACCGGGTTTTCAGAGCATCCTGATATAATCACTGTTACAAACGAGTGGTGCGGCGTTACGAGTAAGTCAAACGCTCTGCTTGTTGATACGATTAAGGAAATGCGTAAGGATATTTATATCAGACCGTACAGCTCGGACAGAAAGGTATATATCGTACCTCACGCCGACACAATGAACGTAGCCGCACAGAACAGTTTGCTTAAGGTGTTTGAAGAACCGCCGCTGTACTGCACGATTATACTTCTGGCAGAGAATTCAAGCAAGTTTCTGCCGACAATACTGTCAAGAGCGACTGAAATCCGCTTTTCGCCGCTGTCTGAAAAAAAGGTGGCGGATTATCTCGTTCAGAACTGCGGTTTGAGTGCTGATGAAGCCGCAGCAAAGGCGGTTATGAGCGCAGGAAGCATCGGAAACGCCTTGAAAATGCTCGAAAGCCATGAATCAGATGAGATTCGCAATGGAACAATAGCGCATTTGGTGAACCTGACGTCCGGCGAGAATCGGGTAATATTTGACTTTGCAAAATTCTTGAAGTCGAATAAGGACAGCATGGATTTTATTTTCTCTGTACTCAGGAGCTTTTTTAACGACTTTATTCATATGAAGCTCGGACTTACTGATGAAATCGTAAACACAGACAAGAAAAATGAGATGAAAAAACTTGCAGCCGTTGCAACAAAGCGTGCGGCGGTACAGTTTCTTGATATAACAATTAAGTATGAAAGAGTAGTGGCAAGCAACGCAAATTTTCGCATAGCTATGTTTTGTATGGCGTGTGAATATTGGGAGGAAATACATGGTAGAAATTATAGGAGTTCGATTTAGCAATGCCGGCAAAATATATTATTTTGACCCAAAGGGCGAAAAAATCGCTCTGGGTAAAATGGTAATCGTTGAGACGGCACGCGGTATTGAGATGGGCCGTGTTTCTATTCCAAACCGTGAAATTCCTGATGACGAGGTGACAGCCCCGCTTAAACCGATTATCAGAGTTGCCGCGGAGGAGGACATGAAAACGTCCGAAGAAAATAAAATAAAGGAAAAAGAGGCTTTCAAGATAGCGTCCGACCTGATCAGAGAGCACGGTCTTGCCATGAAGCTGATAGACGTTGAGTACACGTTTGACAGAAGCAAGATTTTGTTTTACTTTACAGCAGACGGACGCGTTGACTTCCGTGAGCTGGTCAAGTCTCTGGCGGGAGTTTTCAGAACCCGTATTGAGCTGCGCCAGATAGGCGTTCGTGATGAAGCGCGTCAGCTTGGCAGTATAGGTATTTGCGGCAGACCGCTGTGCTGTAGTACGTTTTTGGACGACTTCAGACCTGTATCGATTAAAATGGCAAAGGAACAGGGACTTTCGCTCAATCCGACAAAGATTTCGGGTGTGTGCGGCAGGCTCATGTGTTGCCTGCAATATGAACAGGCGGTGTATGAAGAAGCGCTTAAGACCATGCCGGCACGAGGCGCGTCTGTCGAAACAGTTGACGGCACAGGTACGGTTGTCGATACTGCAACATTAAAGCAGGAAATACGCGTCAAGCTTGACGGCGAGGAGGGTCACAAGACCGAGGTATATAAGGTCGGCGAGTTTAATATCGTAGGCAAGGAGCCGACTGTCTCACTTGATGAGCTGAGGGTGAAGAAAGAAGAGGAGGCGATGGCGAGAGCCGCCGGTATCCTTGATGATTATAATGAAGCCGCAGGCAGTGAGACACAGCCCGCTCAGTCCAATAAGCCGGGTAAATCGGGTAATGAAGATGAAAATTCACCGAAGAATTCGGGAGGCGAGCGCCGCGGACGCAGAAGGAACGGCAGCAACAAACGCCGTCCGCCGAAAACCCCGTCGGGCGAACAGCAAAAGGGCGGAGAAAATCCTAAGGGCGAACCTAAGAAAATCGAAGGCAGCGCAAAACGCCGCCGCAAACGTCCGAATAACAGCGGTCAGAAGAAGCGCAGCGGAGGCTATACACAGCAGCAGTAATATATGATTTGACGGAGGCGTTATGAGAAGATTTTTTACCGAACCCGAAAACGTGGATAAGGAAAATCAGACACTTGTCATATATGAGGATGCTTCGCATATTTCCAAGGTTTTGCGTATGGAGTGCGGTGACAGAATTCTGGTCTTTGACGGCAGCGGTTTCGAGTATGAAGCGGAGCTTACTGATATAACAAAGAATTACAGCCGCTGTAAAATAATCCGCGATGAGGAGTCAAAGCTTGAGCCGCATACAAAAATTACGCTTTTTCAAGGTATACCAAAGTCGGGCAAGCTTGATGTGATTGTGCAGAAAGCAGTTGAGCTCGGCGTGTATCGCATAGTTCCTGTACGCATGTCAAGGTGCGTGGCAAAGATACCGAATGATAAAAAAGGTATTCAAAAAATTGAACGGCTGAATAAGATCGCAAAAGAAGCCGCCAAACAGTGCGGCAGAGGTCTTGTCCCACAGGTTACAGCGCCAGTAGACTTTTCGGAGGTTATAAGGTTGTCGGCGGATTTTGACTTGTGTCTTATGCTCTATGAGGAATTAGGTCATGACGGAAAGAGAAATCTGAAGCAGATACTCAAAGAGAATGAGCAAGCCGAAAATATAGCTGTGATTATCGGTCCTGAGGGCGGATTTTCCAATGAGGAGGCGGACGAGCTTACCGGGCTAAAAGCCGAAAATACCTTTGCCGCGGGTCTCGGCCCGAGAATTCTCAGGACGGAGACTGCTGGAAGCACAGTGCTTTCGATTATAATGTATGAAAAAAATGAAATTTAACTGATTATAAAATTTGGATACAAAGGAGTAGTATAATGGCAAATTTGACAAAGAAAGAGAAGAATGCCGAAAAGAACAGACGGCTCAAGGAGCGCGAAGAAATGCGCGAGAAGCTTACCAACTGGTATATGATTAACTTAAGCTTCGGTATATTGGCGATTATTGTGCTTTTGATTCTCAGAAATATGTACAGGAGCGGTGCAACTCTCGTTTACACTCAGCCGATGGCTTGGATTTTGACAGGAGTTTTTGCTGCCGCTGCGATTGTTGTTTTTGTACTCGGCAAGACCGGCAAAATAAAGAACAAATCACGCGCTTATCACTATACCGAATTTCTCGGTGTATGCGCTTTGTGTTCACTCTGGCTGGCGCTGTTTAACAAGATAAGATACTTTGCCGAGAACATATTGACAAAAATGAATTCAAATCTGACAATAAGCTCATACTGGAATATCAGAGTTCTGATAATCGGAGTTATAGCATATCTTGTTATTGCTTTTGTGTATTACATAATAAAGCTGTATAGGGTTAAATAAAAGGGAAGCGTTTCGCTTCCTTTTTATTTTAGCATTGAAACGCCTGTATTAATTGAAGCAGAGGTATAAATTGTAGTTTGACGAGCACAAACCTTTTAGGAAAAGGTTTAAAAATCTAAATTGGTAAA